>JAAYVF010000068.1 GCA_012517325.1 Myxococcales bacterium
CATCGACCAATATGTCCGCTGGTACAATGAAAAACGAATCCACTCGGCGCTCGGTTACCGGACGCCGAACGAGGTCGAAGCGGCTTACCTCACCCTAAAAGCCGCCTAAATCTGTCTTGCTTTCGGGGGGACACTACGGTTGTTCTTCCCACAAAAGCGGAATCTGCTTCTTGGTGAGTCGGGCCAGTGACAAACCCGACGGTTCCCGGCCATCGAGAATGGCATCGATGATATCAGGCGCGAGCAGCGTAAGGTCGAGAGTCCGGCTAACGTAGGAACAGTCCACCTTGTTCGCTCGGGCGATCTCGGCCAGGTTCTTCACGCGCCCGGACTCGATGAGTTCCTTCCAGCGGAAAGCCCGGGCGATGGCGACGAGGATCGCGTTCTGGGCTGCCTGCTTCGACGACGTTTTTCCATCCAGGCCCTGCGGCACGATGATTTCCTTACGACCGCCGCTCCGTTTGAACGTCATCAGGATGTGGACGACGATGCAGTCACCGTCGCGGGTGATCGTCGGTTTCTCATTCATTTGCGGTCTCCTCATCGGTCTCCAGTTTCGCCGCGAAGGTGTTCAGGCCATCTGAGCGGAACCGCACGGTGATACCGTTCGGATTGACGACCACAAGCTCGACCAGCAGCTGCACGATGCGCGTTTGCTCGGCCGGATAAAGCTCGTCCCAGATTGGATCGAGTTGGATCACCGGCTTCGAGTTCACCGATGTGGAAGAGGGCTTTGCCTTTGACGATTCGGCGGTGAGCAAGAAGTACAGCGGCTTCGCTATTTGGGGTGAGGGGATGTTGTGAAAGAAATTCCGCTAGATGTTGTAATAAAAAAAGCTTGCCATGGATAATGAAAGATGATTCAGTAGTTCAAGTAGAATAGAAGGAGATGTTATTATGTCTAAAATCACTTTTATTCGAAGCTATGATTCAGCGAATGGCCATTGGATCATCCGAATGAGTTCCGATAGCATTCAACTAGTTTCTGAGTATTGCCGAGAAAGCCAGCTTGATTGGCCGCGAATAACTGAACTCACTGAAAATCCGGATGGTCCAGATCCATCGATAGTCTTTAGGGATCTTGGTAACATTTTCAAACTGCCATCAGAATATTTAGACTACCAAGTAGTCAATGATACAGGACAGGTTCTCCATTATAACCAACTTAGTGACAGGGATGGTGTTGGTTTTTTAGATTAATGAGCATTCATTTCTTTCTGCTGGCGGAATGCTTTGGAATTCCGGGGACACCCATAACCGCGTAGGTCAATAGGCCCCCGCCTGTTCGTTTGGCTTCGCGGAATCACGCCTTTCAGAGAGCGTGACGGAGCGAAGCCAGATTGTTTGATTCGCGTGCGTCAACGGACACCCATTCGCACCGCTCTCCGCTGTGCGGAGGCGTGCAGGAAACGCTTCGCGGGGCGGGAGCGCCATGCCCTCGGGCCGGAAGCGCACCTGGATGTCGGTCTCGCCGATCACCACACGCTCGATCAGCAGGCTCACGATCCGCGCCTGCTTGGTAAATCCGGCATATCACTGCATGCCTTTTGGGGAATGTTCGGTCAACGTCTTCCAGATATCCTTTACCTGAAGCGGATTGAACACTTGTACGCCCCGAACGTCGAACGACTGTTCACCACTATATAAGACCGCGCCTGCTGTCGTGCGCTTGATCCCCAATGCCCGGAACCATTCGAGCCCCTTGACGAAATCCTTGGAGAACGTGGCCGCCGACTTGATCTCCACCGGAGTGAGAACGCCTTTTTCCCGGATGAGCAGGTCGACCTCGTTGCCGTGAGAATCCCGGAAGAAATATATTTCCGGTCGGATGCCCTTGTTCAGCGCACTTTTGAAAATGTCCGCAATAACGAGATTCTCGTACAGGTTCCCGCGCAAAGGGTCACGGAACGCCTGTTCCGCCGAGTGGATGCCGAGCAGAAATGCGGCGAGCCCCACATCGGTAAAGAATATCTTGGGCGACTTGATCACTCGCTTCCGAACGTTCTCGAAAAACGGCGGCAGTTCGAAGACCACATAAGAAGCCTGCAATACGGAGAGCCAGCTTCTGATTGTGGTGCTGGAAGCGCCCACGTCATTGCCGAGCGAGGCGAGGTTGACGACTTGTCCCACCCGGCCGGCCAACAGGGTGAGGAATTTCTGGAATTGAGAGAGATCGCGCAACTGGATCAGGGCGCGGACATCTCGCTCAACATAGGTCTGAAGGTAGCCATTGAAAAATCGGCGCGGTTCCAGCTTTTCCTCGTGAAGCCTGGGGAAAAAACCGCGATGGATCAAATCGAAGGGGTTCGGCGCCGGATCGTAACGGCGAAGTTCATTAAGAGAGAAAGGCAACAAGGTCAGTAAAGCCGTCCGACCCGCCAGCGACTGGCTGATCGCCTCATGCAGTTGCGGTTGATGGCTGCCGGTCAGGATGAACCGCTTGCGTTTTCCGGTTTTGTCGACGAGGCCCTGGATGTAGGAGAGCAGCGCCGGAAGCCGCTGCACTTCGTCCAGGATACCTCCATCCTCCATCCGACCAAGAAATCCACGCGGATCGATGTCGGCCGCCATGCGGACATCCGGATCCTCGAGCGAAAAGTACGGCTTGTTCGGAAACGTCATCCGAGCCAGGGTGGTCTTGCCCGATTGACGCGGACCCAAGATGGTCACCACGGGATATTCCGCGGCCGATTGCCTCAATTCCGTGGTGATGTCGCGATTGATCATAAATCAATGATGCAACAGTTGTGTGCAAAACGCAAGTTAAAAGTCTGATTTGCACAGGCAGGCGGGCTGGAATTCTGGGGGGAGATTCGGCGGTCACCATATCCAATTCTTCGTTTCGCGTTCGATCCGATCTCGGTCCGGTTTTTTCGGCGTCAAGGCGCGCTTGGGGTTTTTAAAGGGGCACTCCAAATCGCGGATGTGTCGACATTTCGCGAATACTGCGCTCTTTCTTTTCATCATTGAGTCGACCGCCTGCTTGGTCTAAAGATGAAAATTATTGAAAATCAACTATATACAAGGTTCATTTTTCTGGGAGGCTGACTACCAAACGGTGGATCTAGGCGTCCAAATCAAACATTACCGCTGCGCTGATGGGTGCTTTTCCCTGGCAACTAACTCTTGACATGCACAATAACATTTATTAGGTTAGTGTGCATAAATTGAGTTAGGTGAGGTCATGACGAACGAATTTTTGGCTCTGGAGCGCTACTTGAAGGAGGTGCTGGGCATCCAGATCGCCGTCGCGCCATGGCGTGAAAGCGGCCGCCTTCCCGCCTTCCTCAGAGATCAATATCTCTTCTTTCAAACAACAATCGACGGCCAGCCTTGTCTGCTCATGAAAGATCGCGCCAAGGCGGAACTCTCCCCCGCCACGGTTCGCAAGCACATGGCGCTGGTCCTAGAGAAATGGAACGCGGATATCATCTACGTGCGCGATCGCGTCACGTCCTACAATCGCAAAAGATTGATCGAACAGAAGATCCCGTTCATCGTGCCCGGCAACCAGATGTATCTCCCGATGCTGGGTATCGATCTGCGAGAGCACTTCCGAAAATTGCGTTTACCTACTCCTACCTTAACACCCGCGACGCAGGCGCTGATAGTCCACGTTCTGCTCATGAGACACACGGTACAACGCCTCACACCCACCCAAGCCGCGACCGAACTTAGCTATACCCCTATGACAATGACGCGGGTGTTTGATGAAATCGAATCTGCAAGTCTCCTCGCAATGGTTGTAGATGGTCGTCAACGATGTCTGCTGGTTCCAGGCGATCTAAAGGAACTGTGGGAAAAAGCGCTGCCGTTTCTCCGTAGTCCCATTAGGAAACGCATTTACGTGTCGCTCATGACTAATGAGCCGCCCGGCCCATTCGCCGGTTTGTCCGCGTTAGCACGCTATTCAGATTTAGCCGAACCGAACCGGCCGATTTTCGCGGTCAGCCGAGAGCGTTGGAAGACCTTAAAGCAAAAGCGTCAGGTCCGCGAATTGCCGATAGCCGAAGCGGACGCGACCGAGATTGAGGTCTGGAATTATTCGCCACATCGCTCTTCAGTCAGTCAAATCGTAGACCGTTTTTCTCTGTATCTGTCTCTCAAGGATAATCCAGATGAGCGCGTCGAGGCGGCACTCGATCAAATGATGCGAGGCGTTCAATGGTAAAAGGTATGGCGATTTTCAAAAGGCACTTCCGATCCTTTGCCGACAAGTACGTGCTGATCGGCGGCACGGCTTGCGATCTGGCGATGGACGCGGTCGGCGTTGCGTTCCGCGCCACGAAGGATCTCGATATCGTCCTTTGCATCGAGGCGCTCGACGCGGCGTTCGTGCAGGCGTTCTGGGCGTTCGTGCGAGCGGGGGATATCAACTCCGACAGAAGGCGCTGGGCGGTCGCCAGTTCTATCGGTTCCAGAATCCGACAAACAACGATCACCCTTTCCTGCTGGAGTTGTTCTCACGCCGGCCCGACATGCTCGATCTTCCCGACGCCGCACATCTGACGCCGATTCCGATGGAAGAAGAGGTGTCGAGTCTTTCGGCCATTCTCATGGACGACGACTACTACCGCTTTATCCAAGCCGGGCGAAGAGACGCCGACGGGCTGTCCTATCTTGGTCCGGAGCATTTGCTGCCGCTTAAAGCGCATGCTTGGCTCGATCTGACGGCGCGCAAGGCCGATGGGCAGTCCGTCGACAGCACCGCCGTCAAGAAGCACAAGAACGATGTGTTCCGACTATACCAGATCGTGGACCCTGAATTTTCTGGCGAGGTGCCGGAAAGAGTGAAGGGCGATCTGCGAGAGTTCATTCGGCGGATGGGTGACGAAAAGATCGACCTCAAGGCGTTGGGTCTGCGTGAAAGAGGACTGGAATCGATCCTTGAAGAGTTAACGCGAATCTACGGTTTGGAGTAGGGAAGCATTTTTTGGTGGTGGTATCGGAAAAATCGAACACGTTGGGGCAATTCGGGGGTTCGTTTTCCTCCCTTCGCGGAATCACATCCACAAGAGAGCATGCCGGGGCTGCTTACTATTGAGCAGTGCTTGATTTCAAGCGCTTTTTTGTGTGGCGAAAAAGCGGTTGGCGAATGATTCGATTTGTATTTGTGTTTGGCTAAGAACGATTCCCATGCTCTTCAGGCAATGACGGCCGGCCGATTCCATTTCAGAGCGGTTTTACTCGGGCCACCGAAGGACTTCTCTTTGCGTTACAGATGGTTATCCATTCATTTTCCATTAAAGTAACTGATTCTCCGCAGCCGGGCCCGCCCGGTGCGCAATGCTTCTCTTCACTTTTTTCCCGCTGAATGCCCGATTGGCGTGGTTGTTGCTCAAAGGTCAGGAGTCAAAAGTTTTGTTGCTGCTTTCACCAGGCAACGATTCTAAGGAGAGCATTCATGAATCAACATTTTTCCAGGCTTCTATTGCTGTTGCTTGTCTTGGCCGTTTTTTCCTGCGGCGGCAGCGACGATGATGACAGCAGCGACGATGACAGCGGCAGCGGCGATGACGATACCGGCGACGGCGACGATGATGCCGGCGACGACGATGACGATGCCGGCGACGATGATGACGGCAGCGACGATGACAGCGGCGACGACGACAGCGGCGACGATGATGACGACTCCGGTGACGATGACGATGATGACGATAATGATGACGACGATGACAACGACGATGACGACGACGATGACGACAACGATGACGAAATGTTCACAGAGCGGGATCTGGAACAGATACCGGATTTGTCCGATGCCGTGTACATCGTGCTGAGCAGCGGCGAAGACGTGACCATCAACGCGGAAGGCGTCTATGTCATTAGCGGCAACGTAACGGACGTGACGATCTTTGTGGAGGCGGACGACGAGGCGAAAGTGCAACTGGTGCTGAACGGGGTGAACGTGACGAACGTTGACGCGCCGGTGGTGTATGTCAAAACGGCGGACAAGGTCTTCGTGACCACGGCGGCCGGCAGCAGCAACTACATGGAAGTCACCGGAACCTTTGTGCCGGACGGGACCACGACCCCCGACGCGGAGATCTTCAGCAAGGAAGACCTGACGCTGAACGGCACGGGAAGCCTGGAGATCGTTTCGGCGGAAGGAAACGGTGTCACCTCCAAGGACGATCTGAAGATCACGGGCGGCACCCTGGTCCTCACCACCGCCTTGGACAGCCTCGAGGCCAACGATTCCATCCGCATCTGCGGCGGCGAGATGACCATCGACAGCGACAAAGACGCGCTGCACAGCGAGTACGATGAAGACGACACGGTCGGATTCATTTATATCTCCGGGGGGACGCTGAATATCACCGCGGCGGATGACGGCATCCGGGGAACCAGTTATCTCCAAATTGACGGCGGAACCATTCATGTCACCACGAGCCGCGAAGGGATGGAGGCGACCTACATCGAGATCAACAGCGGAGACATCAACATTTACGCATCCGACGATGGCGTCAACGCGACGGAGAAGAGCACGGCCTACAGCGTCATGATCGTGGTCAACGGCGGGACGAGCTACGTCAGGGTCGGACCCGGCGACACGGATGCGTTCGATTCGAACGGCGACATCTACATCAACGACGGCACGATAACCGTCATCGCCCCCACCTCGGCGTTCGACTGCAACAATATCGGGGAGATAAACGGCGGCACCGTCACCGTGAACGGCGTGGTCATCACCGAGATCACTTGCGAAGGAGGCCCGCCGACTCCTCCGGGGACCGTGTAAATTTCTCCGTTGAAGAGGACGGAGGGGTTCAAGACGAAATGATCCGCAGGGCGGCGCGATCACCGCGTCATTGAAAAAATGAAAACATTCTCCGGGGCCGCGGCTGCGCGGCCCTTTTCGTTGGTGTGCGATGTAAGGCGGTTGAAAAACAAATGGCCGCTGAACAATCAGGTTGCATTCAGCAAGCGTGTTTGTTGAAGGTGCTAACTATTGAGCAGTGCTTGATTTCAAGCGCTTTTTTGTGCGGCGAAAAAGTGGTCGGCGAATGACTGGGTTTGGATTTGGATCTATCGACAAACGATTTCCTTGCATTTAAACCACAGTCGGCCGGCCGATCCTATTTCAGAATGGTCTCCCTCGGGTCACATGATAATTCTCCTTATATCCCAGAGGGTTAATCATTCATTTGCTGACAAAAAAGCGCTTTTGCCTCAACCGGGTTCGCCCAGTTCCCGATGCTTTCCTTCATTATTTTCCCGCTGAATGCCCGATTGGCGCGGTTGTTGCTCAAAGGTAGGAAGGCATTTGTTTTGTTGTTGCTTTTACCAGGCAACAATTCAAGGAGACCATTCATGACTAAGCATTTTTCCAGGCTTCTTTTGCTGTTGCTCGTCTTGGCCGTTTTTTCCTGTGGCGGCAGTGACGATGATGACAGCAGCGACGATGACAGCGACAGCGGCGATGATGACGCCGGCGACGACGATGCCGGCAGCGACGATGATAACGCCGGCGACGACGATGACGACGACGATGATGACAACGGCGACGACGATGACGACGACGATGATGACGACAATGACGACAATGACGACAATGACGATGACATGTTCTCGGACCGGGATCTGGAACAGGTTCCGGATTTGTCCGATGCCCAGTACCTCACGCTGAGCAGCGGCCAAAACAAGTCCATCACCGAAGAAGGCGTTTACGTCATCAGCGGCAACGTAACGAACGCGACCGTTATCGTGAATGCGGACGACGAGGCGAAAGTGCAGTTGGTGCTGGACGGCTTAACCGTGACGAACGAAGACTCGCCGGTGGTGTATATCAAGGCGGCGGGCAAAGTCTTCGTAACGACAACGGCAGGCAGCAACAATTATATGAAAGTTTCCGGGACCTTTGTGCCGGACGGGACCACGAACCCGGACGCGGTGATCTTCGGCAAGGAAGATCTGACATTGAACGGCAAGGGAAGCCTGAAAATCATTTCGGCCAAAGGAAACGGCGTCACCTCCAAGGACGATTTGAAGATCACGGGCGGTACTCTGGTCGTCACCTCCGCCTGGGACAGCCTCGAGGCCAACAATTCCATCCGCATCTGCGGCGGCGAGATGACCATCGACAGCGACAAAGACGCGCTGCACAGCGAGTACGATGAAGACGACTCGGTCGGATTCATTTATCTCTCCGGGGGGACGCTGAATATTACCGCGGCGGATGACGGCATCCGGGGAACCAGTTATGTCCAGATTGACGGCGGAACCATTAAAGTCAAGTCGAGCCGCGAAGGGATCGAGGCGACTAAGATCCAAATCAACGACGGGGACGTCGACGTCTACGCGACCGATGACGGCCTTAACGCAACGAACAAGAGCTCGGCCTACAGCGTCGTGATCGAGATCAACGGCGGGAATACCTACGTCAAGGTCGGCAATGGCGACACGGATGGGCTCGATTCGAACGGCAGGATTGTCGTCAACGACGGTACGCTGGACGTCGAAGCCCAGAATCCATTCGATTGTTCGCAGGCGCAATTCAACGGCGGCACCGTCATCGTGAACGGTTCACCCGTCACCCAAATCACTTGCGAAGACTTCCCTCATTGAAACGGGCAATTTCTCTGTCATAGCGGACAGAGGCATTGAAGACAAACTGAGCGCAGGGCGGAGCAATCCGCCCTGCGGCACTGTATTTTCGATTGAGTTCAGCCGATGCTGCAGAGCCGCGACGCGGCGGGAAATGCCGCGTCCGGTCAAAGCCCGCTAGTTCCCCTCCAGGGCGGCCGGGAACGATCGGTCCACCGGGACATTGCCGACTTTTCCGGGGACACCCAAGGTCGCGCGAGTCGAGATTTCATTCGAGACAAATTCAAATCGCTTCCGGTCATCACGGCGGGGAAACCCTCGCTGGTATTGCCTCGGTGGGAACAAACGGTTGACGGCGGGGCGCGATCGGCCCACAGTTCGCTCGAAACGATTTGATTTTGGCCGGTCTCAACCTTGTCGTCGAAGAGGTTTTCCATGCCGCTGACTCCCGACACGATCATGTCGCAAGCGCTGGCTTTCATGGGTTCGCGAGTGCTCCTCACCGCCGTGGAACTGGACGTGTTCACCCGGCTGGCCCAGGGGCCGGCGAGCGCCGATGAACTCGCCGCCGAGTTAAACGCCACGCCGCGCGGCATCGCCGTTTTGCTCGACGCCCTGGTGCCGATGGGATTTCTGGTCAAGGAACAGGGAAAATATCATTGCCCGCCGGACGCGGCGGCGTTTTTAACGAAGGACTCGCCGCGGTCGCTATTGCCGATGATGCTGCACGGCGCGCGGGGTTGGCACCGGTGGGCGAACCTCACCGACACCGTTCGGCACGGCCGGAAAGCCGCGCCCACGACTTCGTACGATCAGACGAGCGCGGAACAGGCGAATTTCATCGGCGGCATGCACGTCATCGCCTCCCGGCTCGCCCGGACCATCGTCGCGGCGGCGGGAACCGGATCGGCGACCCGGCTGCTGGACATCGGCGGCGCGTCCGGTTCCTACACGCAGGCCTTTCTCGAAGCCTCGCCCGGCCTGACCGCGACGCTGTTCGACCTGCCGCCGGTCGTCGAAATCGCCCGCCGACGGCTGGCCGCCACGAGCGTGGCGGACCGCGTCACCTTCGCGGCCGGCGACTTTTACCGCGACGAACTGCCGCCGGGGCACGACCTGGCGTTGCTGTCGGCCATCATCCACCAGAACAGCCCGGAGCAGAACGTCGAGCTGTACCGCAAGGCCTGGCGCGCGCTCGTGCCGGGCGGGCGGCTGCTCATCCGCGACCACGTGATGAACGAGGATCACACCGGCCCGGCCGCCGGCACCCTGTTCGCCGTGAACATGCTGATCGGCACGCTCGGCGGCGGCACCTATTCCTATGCGGAAATCAAAGCCACGCTGGAAGCCGCCGGTTTCGCCCGCAGCGCCCTGATCCAACCCGACGAGAAAATGACCGGCTTGATCGAAGCCTTCAAACCGTGACAGCGGCGGGTCTTCCTTCGTCTGGAGGTCGCGACATGAATCGTGCGGCGATGCGGAAGGTGCTGTTCACGATCGGGTTGCTGCTGTCGTGGAGCGTCGCGGCCTCGGCCCAGACGCCGCAATACGGCGACTACATCGATCTTCCCGGTTCGGGCTATCCGGCCGACCCCGACGTGATCGAGTCCGGCGGAACGTGGTATCTCTACCCGACCAACAGCAACACGACGATCGAATGCTGGACCTCCGCCGACCTGGAAACGTGGGCCTACGGCGGCGTCGTTTGGGGGCCGGCCGAGCCCGGCGCCTGGAACGACAACAACATCTGGGCGCCCGACGTCTGGGAAGACGACGGCACGTTCTACCTGTATTACGCCGCCAACAATAAGCTCGGCGTCGCCGTGGCGGACGATCCGCTGGGGCCGTTCGTCGATGTCTACGATCATCCGCTGATCGGCGGCGGCTACGGCGGCTCGATCAACAACGCGATCGACGCCGAGATGTTCCGCGACGATGACGGTTCGCTGTACCTGTATTCGACCGGCTATTTCCCGTTCGGCGCGTTGCGCGTGTTTCCGCTGGCCGACCCGGTCACGGTCGGCGGCCCATGGCGTTTTCTGTTCATGGCCAATCCGCTGAGTTGGGAAGGCACCGTCAACGAGGGGCCGTTCATGATCGTGCACGAGGGCGTCTACTACCTCATGTATTCGGGCAACGGCGCGAATACGCCCCAATACGGAATCGGCTATGCCACGGCGGACAACCCGTTGGGGCCGTTCGCCAAGTACGAATGCAACCCGATTCTGAAGTCGGACGCCGACTACGATTTCTGGGGTCCGGGCCATCACTCGCTGACCATCGGCCCCGACGGCGATTGGCGGATGTTCTACCACACGAAACTCAACAGTGAGATCAACTGGGAGCGGGACATCCGCCAGAACAAGGTTGCCTTCACCGACGACGGGCAGCTTTACGTCGATCTCGGCCTGGGCGAGCCCGAGCCGCTGGATGATGACGATGACGATGACAATGATGACGATAACGACGACGATGACGACAGCGGCAACGACGATGATGACGATGACGATGATGACAACGATGACGACACCGCGGACGACGACCAGACGGACGACGACGGCGCGGACGACGATGACGCGGACGACGAAGTCACACCCGGCGACGAGGCGGACGACGACGAGGACGAAGCGGGCTGCGGTTGTTGATTGCCGGCGGTGACGGGCCGGCGGTTGAAGGGCCGCCGGCTCGACGCCGGTTTGTTATTTACCCGTCACCTCGATCACTACGCGGTTGTTCTGCGCCCGGTCGCTCGGCGTACGGCTGGTGGCGACCGGTTCGGCGTCGCCCATTCCCAGGCCGGCGATCTGGTCCGGGTTGATGCCGTGGTCGACGATGAACGCCACCAGGGCCTTGGCGCGCCGGTCGGTCAGCGCGGGGTTGGCTTTCTGCGAAACGGTGTCGGTGTAGACCTTGAGCACGATCTTGGCTTTGGGCATGCGCTTGATGCCCTCGACGAGCGCGATCAACACGGCGACGTTGTTTTCGCCGGCCAGCCGCGTGTTGCCGGGCGCGAAAGTCACGTGCAGCAAGGCGCCTTTGACGATCGGCGCGTCATCCGGACAGCCGTCTTCGTCCTGGTAGAAGTTGAAGTTCTCGGCCTCGTTCGGGCAGCGGTCGTCCTTGTCGAGGATGCCGTCGTTGTCGTTGTCGGGATCGGGGCAACCGTCCTCGTCCTTGAAGCCGTCGGCGTCCTCGATGTCGCCGGGGCAGCGATCCACCGCGTCCAGCACGCCGTCGTTGTCGTTGTCGGGATCGGAGCAGCCGTCCTCATCCTTGTAACCGTCGATGTCCTCGGGATCGTCGGGGCATTGGTCGACCTGATTGGGAATGCCGTCGCCGTCGCGGTCCGGTTTGTAGCCGGACGGTTTCAGGCGCCAGATATCCCAATTGCCGTTGCGGTCCGAATGAAAATAGATGTAACCGTCCGTGCCCCAACGCGGGCCGCCCTCGAACCCTTCGTGGTCGGTGAGCGGCGACAATCCGGTGCCGTCGGCTTTGATCAGCCAAAGGTTCCAGTTTTTGTTTTCGTTTGAAACAAAGACGATCGTGCTGCCGTCGGGCGACCAGGCCGGTTCGATGTCGTTGGCTTCGCGCGTCGTCAGGCGCAGCAGATCGGAGCCATCCGCCCGGACCGTATAGATTTCGAAGTTGCCCGAGGCGTTGCTCGCGAACACGATGTGGCTGCCGTCCGGGCTCCATTTCGGATTGATGCCCTGGATGTTGAGGTCTTTCAATTCGGAACCGTCGGCGTTGATGATGTAGAGGTTCGGCTGGCCCGACCGCCACTCCTTCCAGAACTGTCCGTTGTCGGGCACGTCGATGTCGTCGCTTTTTTCGATCGCGGTGAAGACCACCCGTCGGCCGTCGGGATGGCAATCGGCTTCGAAAGCCGCCTTCGGAATGTTGGTGACCTTGGCGACCGTGCCGCCGCCGACTTTCTGGAACCAGACGGCGCGTTTATCCACGCGCCGGTAGGCGTCGAAGAAGATCGCCTGGCCGTCACAGCTCCAGGCCGGAAAAGCGTCGTCGGCCGCGTCATCGTGCAGGCGCTGCGTCGCCCCGGTGGCGATTTCCTTGATGAAAATGTCGAAATTTTTGCCGGTGTTCGGCGATTTTTGATAACTCATATAGGCAATGAACTGCGAATTGGGTGAGACCGCGGGGTAGAGATCGATGAAATCGTCATTCGTTACCTGCTCCAGGCCGATGTAAGTGCCTCCCTGCGCCATGGCGGATTTTCCCGTCATTCCAAGTGCCAGGAAAAGAATGAACAGCCCGATCGCGCCGACAACAATCGTGCGTCTCACGATAAAGACCCTCCCGAAAAGAAATGAATGAGTTCCATACAGTGCATAATCTGTGTATCCATGCGTGTCAAGGGTTTACGGTAACAATTGAAAAACAAAACCTTTTTTCCGTTCGCGGCGCCGATTTATCCACTTGCATCACCCGGGTGTCTCTGCTAGGGTAAATGGCCGTATTAACGATAAGAAATTCTTTGTAAAAAGGATGCTCTCATGCGGTTTATTCGTCCTCGCGTCTGGATCGCCGGGTTCGCCCTGCTGGCTCTTTTCGCCTCGGTGGCCCTCGCCGGAATGATCGGCAAATTGTACGTCAAAACGCACGAGGTCTTGATGACCGAACGCAGCGGTCCGGTTTGCCGGGACGAGGCGAATAATTATTGCGAACGGGCGTACCAGTGCCCGAAGGGCAAGGTGGCCCACGCCATCATTTACAACATCAAGGAAGATCAGGGAAAGAAACAACTGGCCGGTTTGTCCCTGGTTTGCAGCGATCCCAATCTGTTTTCCGATCCGGTTTTCGTCGGCGCCTCGGGGGAAAATTTCTCGGGGACTCCGGTGAACGATTATTGCCCGGTCGGCTACCTGCTGGCGGGCGCCGAGTTCCGCACCATCGACGGCACCCAGATCAACGGCGGCCGGCGTTATTGCCGCCGTTACAATCCGGTCGACGAACGCAAAGGGCCGAACATCTTTGGCGAAGGCTTCGATTCGATGCTCAATGTTTGCCCGGACAATCATTGGGTCACCGGAATCAAGATCAGTTTTTCCCGCCAAACCGATGGCGCCGGCAAGCTCGATACCCACTTGATCAACGCGCGTTTTTACTGCAGTGAAGTCCGACACTACCTGGTTGAGCCGACCAAGGAGGAATTGGAACAGCAGAACCGCGACGCCGCCGAATAAGCGATCCCGAAGAGGTTGAATCGTGCCGTTTTCATTGCACCTGTTTGGCGATCCGCTGCACGCGGCAGCCATTAATCTCCTTCTCGGGCTGCTTTTTTTTCAAACCAAAATTCTGACGCGTGGCGGCTTGATCGCCTGTTGGATGGCGGGGCTGCCGACCTACCTGGCGTTCGGCTGGCCCGGTTTTCTGATTTTACTGGTATTTTTCACGGCGCAGGATCTGGCGGTTCGCTTCACGATGCGCGAGGCCACGCGCCGCAAGCGGTCCATCACCGACCGGAAGTTGACCCCGAAAACCTTCGGCGGCATTTTCGTGCCGTCGATCCTCTCCGGATTGGCTGCGGTCATTCTGTTGTTTTCCACCAATCCGACATCGCAATTCCTTTGTCAGTTGGCGTTCATGGCGTCGCTCTCGACCTTCCTCGGCGATTTGATCAGCACGGAATTCGGCCAGGTTTACGGCAAGCGCACGTTTCAGCTCATCACGCTCGAACGGGTTCGCGTCGGGACGCGCGGCGGGGTCAGCGTGGAAGGCAGTATCGCCGGCGGGGTGACAGTCCTGTTCTGCACTGTGATGTCGTACGGCCTTTTTCAGGCGGGCGGTTTCGTCATTCCGCTTCATGAATTGGGCGTGAAGGAAATCATCATTGTCATTTTCGCGTCGGTGTTGGCCAATCACATCGAAAGCGTCATCAGCGGCGTGATGGCCCAATTCCAACGCAAACCCAACAAGATGGCATTGAGTTTCATCGGCATCGTCATTGGGGTGTTGCTGGCGTTGTTCTTCACCAGCCTGCCGGAAGGGTGAGCCCCGGCGGTTGTTAAGCCTCCAGGATTTCCCGCAATTTTTTAGCCAGATCCTCGACGTTGAACGGCTTCTTGAAAAAATCCGTCGCGCCGTAGGATAACGCCATTTCCTTTTCGCGGTTGACCTGCATCGTGGCGTACGCCGTGACGACGATGACCGGGATATTCAGCGTCCGGGAATCGGTTTTCAATTCGCGCAGCAGATCCAGACCGTGCAAACCCGGCAGCATGATGTCGAGCAGAATGGCGTCGGGCGGGTTGGCCTGCGCGGCGGCCAGCGCGGTCACGCCGTCCTCGTACCATTCCACCTCGAATTGGCGGATGGCCAGCCCTTTCTTGATATAGAATGCGTGATCCGGATGATCCTCGATGAGCATGATGCGGGGGATTGGGGCGGTCATGTAGTCGTGCTCCCTTCCAGTCCAGGCAACGCCAGGGTGTCGGGCGTGCGGACGATGTGTGGGGTCAATGGCAAGGAAACCGTAAAAGTGCTGCCTTGTCCCAGGGCGCTTTGGACGGAGATGTCCCCGCCCAGCAACCGGGTCAGGCCTTGCGCGATGGCCAGGCCCAGGCCGGTGCCTTCCGGCGCCTGTTGCAACGGACCTTGGACCCGGTGGAACTGTTCGAAGATTCTGGCCTGTTCTTCCTGGGGAATGCCGATGCCGGTGTCGCTGATCTGGAAGCGGATGCGGTCTTCCTCGTCATCGATGCGCAGGTTCACTTCGCCGCTCGGCGTGAATTTGACCGCATTGTTGAGGATGTTGATCAGGATGCGGAAGAGCTTTTCGGGATCGGAGCGGAAGGACGTTTTTTTACTGTCGATCCGCCAGGTGATGTTCAAGCCTTTGACCGATGCCAGATCCACCACGCTGTCGACCAGGCCTTGCGCGAATTCCTTCAGGTCGATGTTTTCGATGTACAGGCGTAAATCGTCGCCGTCGAGGCGCGAATAATCGAGGATGTCGTTGACGATTTCCAGCAGGCGGCGGGCGTTGACGCCGATCCGCTCCACCATGAAGGCCGATTCCGCGGGCGAATCCGCCGACGGCAGCAACTCGGTCAGGCCGAGGATCGCGTGGAGCGGCGTTTTCAATTCGTGACTGGTGTTGGCGATGAAGTTGGATTTGAGCCGGCTGGCCTTCATCAATTCGCGATTTTTTTGGATGATCTTGGACGATTGTCCTTCCAGGCTCCCGAACAATTGGGCGTTGCGCAAGGCGTAGCCGACCAGCGTGGCCGCCAGATCGAGCAATCGGCGGTCGGTGGCGGTAAAGCCGCGGGCGCCGGTTTGAAAGATCAGCAACCGGCCTTCGCTCGGTCCAACCGCGGCCGAGAGAAAGTGGCGGATCGGTCCGGCGGGCGGCGTATGGCGCAAATATTTCAGGGTCAGGCGGGAGGTGGTTGGCGGCAATTCGTGCCGGCCACCTTTCCGCGGTAGGATTTCGCGAACCTGCCCCGTGACGAGATCGACCTGCTCGCCGAGCCAGTTGTCGGGGACGAACAACGTCAATTCGTCAACTGAGTAATCCCAAAGCGCCAGGCCATCGTATGTCAGCAGGGTCGTCAGCAGCAGCGGCAACCGGTGCTTCAAAGCGCCGGGCGAATCGGCTGTCAGGATGCGGCGGCTGAAGCTGTCCAGGCGGCTCAACGCGGTGGCCAGATTGTCCACCGGGTTGCGTTGGGCGCGCTGTTTGCGGATCGCGGTCTGAATTTCCACGATATCCATTGCCGACAGCGGACCGGCGAACACCGCCAAGGCGTCGCGCGCGAGGCCCGGTTTGCTGTTCTTCCAGTTGGCCGGCGCGTTGAAGACGACCAGCGGCGTCCGGCGGGTCCAGACCGGCAGCGGATCGAGTTCCTCGAGATAGCGATAATCGAGCAGGACGAAGGCGACGTCGTCTTCCAGCCGATCGGCCGGCAGTTCGGCGACTTCGGTGAACAACAACTCGGAGTTCCTGCCCTGCAGGCGTTCCATTTCTCCGGGCACCGACCCGACGACCAGAATGCGGTTGCGATTCGTCATGATCGAATGCTGAATTTTCCCGTCGCCGGAGTCAAGCTGAAAAGCGCAAAGCTTGACACCTTTTTCGGAGCATGGCACGTTACCGCCGCGCCGCGAACGGACGCCAGCCCCCATAGCTCAGGCGGATAGAGCACAGGATTCCTAACCCTGGGGTCGCAGGTTCAAGTCCTGCTGGGGGCGAGACCTTCCTTTGCCGATGCGCCATTTCGGGCGCCCGGATTCCACTCAATTAATTAAAAAAAGAGCCCTTTTCCCGCGAAAAGGGCTCCGGTCGGATCGGTTTCAGTTATGGCATGGGGGTCGGCGTCGGCAAAATCGCCGTGACATCCGGGGTCGGCAAAATGGCCGCCGGTTGCGGCGTCGCCGCGGCGCCACCCTTGATCGCGGTCAGGATTTCGTTCGGATTGATGGTCGCCAGGTTCAGGCCGACGCCCATCAAGCTTTCGCCGGCGATTACGCCGCTGGCGATGGGAATGACGTAGGCTTCGGCCCATTTCGGCGATTTCTTCTCGAGGATCCAGACGATGAACGCGCCGACGAACATCGAGAAGGTGTTCCAGAAGGGGATGACGAACGCCAGGCCGAGGCCCATCGCGCTCGGATAATATTTCCGGTATTTGGCCGGCACGACCTTGTCGAGGATCGCCAGGATGATGCCGATGAAGCCGCCGATCACCAGGCCCCAGCGCTTGGTGGTCGAAAGCACCGCCAGGCCCTGGCTGAGCAGTTCCGCCACGCCTTTCCAGACCTGCGCGGCCGGCGCGGGGAATTTGTCGCCGCCCAGGATGTCGGCGGTCGGCACCAGTAGGTAGAACGCCGGCACGATCACCAGCGCGCCGGCGAAGATGCCCAGGAACTGCGCGATGAATTGCTTGCGCGGATTGGCGCCGAGCAGATAGCCGGTTTTGAGCACCGTCAGCAAGTCGGCCGACGAACCGGCCGCGCCCGCCGTCACGCCCGCCGTCATCAGGTTGATTTTCATCGCCGCCGCGGCACCGCCGGGAACGCCGCTGGCCGGGGCGAGGATGCCGTACATCAATTGGGTGATCTTGCCCATCGCGCCGATCGGCGTGATGTCGGTTTCGCCGGTGGCGCGGCAGGCGACGATCGCCAGGAAGAACGTCAGCACGACCGAGAGAATGCCCATCCACCAGTTGATGGAGAACGCGACGATTTCGAGGGACACGCAGCCCAGGCCCGCCACCAACATGCCGATGACGAACCACGTGCCGGGAATCTCCACCTTGTCCATCGCTTCGATGCGCGGATTCACCGGCCCTTTCGGACCGCCGAAAATGTCTTTCAAACCGGAAAACGCGCGGCCGATGGTGCGCCAACTGAAGGCGAAGGTCAGCAGGCCCGAGGTGACCATCAGCGAGGCGCCGATCCACAACGACCAGTCGACGATCTGCCGGTAGCCCAGCAGGCCCTTGGCGTTGGTCACGATGCTGCCGTTGGCGTACATCCACGGCGCGAGCAGGCCGAAATTCACGATGCCGCCCAGCATCATCGACCAGGCGGTGCGGATGCCGATCAGCGCGCCGGCGGCGATCATGATCGCGCTATTTTCCCAGTCCAGCGTCCACTCGTGCAGGGTGTGGCCGAGGATCTTGATCTTGTCGTTCATGAATTGGAAGTAAGAAGGCAGGCGCAACGCTTCGGGGTACCACGAGAAACCATTGTCGCGCACGAATGCGACACCCATGCCGGCGAACATGGCGTAAAACAGCGAGCGCGCTTTTTTCTTCGCCGCTTCGCCCTCGGCGTACAGGCTGCGCAGCGTTTCGGCGCCGGCGACGCCTGACGGGAACTTCAGTTGTTCGACGTTGATCATCTGCCGCTTCATCGGGATGGTCATCACCACGCCGAGCATCGCCAGAAAGATGGTCCAGAAGAAAAGCACCCAGAAATTCAGGTGATGCCCTTCGATCATCAACAGCGCGGCGATGGCGCTGACCATCGTGCCGCCGGTCGAATAGCCGGCCGAACTGGCGGTGGCCTGCATGCAGTTGTTTTCCATGATCGACAGATTGCCGCGCAGTACGCGGAGTTTTTGCAAAAGCGCGCCGAGCGAATACGAAAGGATACAGGCGGTGATGGCGACGCCCAATCCCCAGCCGGTTTTCAGGCCGATGTACAAATTCGACAGGCTCATGAAGCCGCCGAGGAACATGCCCATGATCACGGCGCGTACGGTCAGTTGCGGCACGTCGCCCTTGTAGTGATTCTCAAACCACTCCAGCTCGATTTCCTCGGGATTTTTGCCGGTGGGATCGATGCCGACAAAATCACCGGTCGCCTCTTTACGGGCTTCTTCCTGCGCCATCTCGGGCTCCTCGTGAGGGTGGGTGAATTTCGGCAAGTTTGTGGCGGGGAACGGTTTTCGTCAAGTCTGATTTGCCGGACCGTTCAAGGCTTGCGGACCGGGGCTTTCAGACGATAGAACCCGGCGAAAACGCAAGACAAAACGCTCGGGAAACTAGCGGGGTATCGCGGCTTCGTCGCCGGCCTTGGCGAGTGGCGTCGATTTTTAGCTGATTTCATGCATTTAGGAGGCCGCCGAGCGGGAGCAGGGAGGGCCGGGCGATGGTGAAGAGGGTCAGATATAAGAATGTATATCTTATTATAATTATCTTTGAGTTGTTTATTAGGAGGGGACGAGAGAATTGATTTTTCTTGGAAATGATTTATTTTTTCTTGACACAGCTTCTTCAACATGCGGTAATGTATTGGGAATTTCCTAAAATGAGATCAGGGGGATCTGGGGATGAACAAATCTGATTTGGTGGAGGTTCTTTCGAAGAGAGCTGGAATCACGGTAAAACGTGCGACCGAGATCGTCGATCTGATTTTCGACGAAATGACCAAGGAACTCGTGTCCGGCGAACGGATCGAGATTCGCGGCTTCGGCAGCTTCGTGGTCAAGGAATACGAAGCCTACGTCGGCCGGAATCCGAAAACAAAAGAAAAGATCAATGTTCCACCCAAGCGTCTGCCGTATTTCAAGGTGGGCAAGGAACTGCGCCAGCGGGTCGACGAGGAAGACGAGGCCAGCGAGAAAATCGAAGCCAACTAGTCTGTCGCTCGATCCGACGATTGATCCGAAACTCAGCCGCGACGGATACTATTGCCTGCCGGCCTTTCCGCCGGAAGCCAGCCGCTGCTTTTCATTCAACCGTGAGAAGGAAACATCATGAATCTGCATGAATATCAAGCCAAGGAACTGATGCTCGCCTACGGAGTGCCAGTGCCGCCTTTTCGCCTGGTGACCAATCCCTGGGAAGCCTATGAAGCGGCGCAGGAAATCGGCGGCGATCAATTCGTCGTCAAGGCGCAAATTCACGCCGGCGGCCGCGGCAAGGCCGGCGGAGTGAAGCTGGCCCACAACCTCGATGAAGTCCACGAGCTGGCCGGCCAGATTTACGGCAAGATTCTGGTGACGCCGCAGACCGGCCCGGCCGGCAAACAGGTGAAAAAGCTGATCGTCAGCAAGGCGGTCGAGATCGCCCGCGAATTCTACCTGGCGATCCTGGTGGACCGCAGCCGCAAAACCGTCGCGGTGATGGCCAGCCGCGAGGGCGGGGTGGAAATCGAACAGGTGGCGGCGCAGACCCCGGAGAAGATCATCCTGCGCCAGGTCGACGTGCTGTGCGGCCTGCCGGGGCATTTGCCGCGCGGCATCGCTTACGCGCTCGGGCTGAGCGGCCCGCAAATCCGCGCCTTCAGCGACCTCGTCGCCAAACTCTACCGGCTGTTCGTCGAAAAGGACGCTTCGCTGCTCGAGATCAATCCGCTGGTGGTGGACAACGAGGGCGCGCTCTGGGCGGCGGACGCCAAGCTGTCGATCGACGACAACGCGCTCGGCCGCCATCCCGAATTGCGCCGCCTGCGCGATTACGACGAGGAGGATCCGCTCGAGATTCAGGCGCGGCGCTACGGCGTCGATTACGTCAAGCTCGACGGCAACATCGGCTGCCTGGTCAACGGCGCGGGTCTGGCGATGGCCACGATGGACCAAATCAAGCTCGCCGGCGGCTTTCCCGCCAATTTCCTGGACATCAAGGGCGGCGCCGGCAAGCAGAACGTCATCAACGCCTTCAAGCTGCTCACCGCCGACACGCGCGTCCGCGCGGTGTTGATCAACATCTTCGGCGGCATCGTCCGCGTCGACATGGTCGCGGCCGGCATCCTGTCGGCCCTGAATGAAATCGAGGTCAAACTCCCGATCGTCATCCGCGTCGAGGGCACCAACGCCGAGGAAGGGCGCAAGCTCCTGCTCGAATCGAGTCACTCGTTCATCGTCGCCGACGGTTTGGCGGACGCGGCCCGTAAAGTGGTCGCCGCGGCGGGAGGTGTCGCATGAGTATCTTCGTCAATCACGAAACGCGCGTGGTCGTGCAAGGCATCACCGGCAAGGAAGGCAGCTTTCACACGCGGCAGTGCGTCGCCTACGGCACGCGGGTCGTGGCCGGCGTCACGCCGGGCAAGGGCGGCCAGAAGGTCGAAGGCATCCCCGTGTACGACACGGTGCACGACGCGGTGAAATCCGAAGGCGCCAACGCCAGCCTGATTTTCGTGCCGCCGGCGTTCGCGCTCGACGCCATCCTCGAGGCTGCCGACGCGGGCGTCGAACTGGCGGTCGTCATCACCGACGGCATCCCGACCGTCGACATGATTCGCGTACTGCGCCAGGTGGCCGGGCAGAAAATCCGGGTGGTCGGCCCCAACTGCCCGGGCGTCATTTCGCCGGGACAGGCCAAGGTCGGTATCATGCCGGGCAACATCCATCTGCCGGGCCGGGTGGGCGTCATCAGCCGTAGTGGAACCTTAACCTACGAGGTGGTGTATCAATTAACGAGCCTGGGCATCGGCCAGTCGACGTGCATCGGCATCGGCGGCGACCCGGTGATCGGCACCGATTTCATCGACTGTCTGACCGCGTTCGAGGCCGACCCGGACACTGACGCCGTGCTGATGATCGGCGAAATCGGCGGGGATGCGGAAGAGCGCGCGGCGGCTTATATTCAGGAGAAGATGCATAAGCCGGTGATCGCGTTCATCGCCGGTTTGTCGGCGCCGCCGGGAAAACGGATGGGTCACGCGGGCGCCATCATTTCGGGCGGCAAGGGGACGGCGCGCGCCAAATTGACCGTTTTGACCGAAAAGGGCGTGCACGTCGTGGAAGACGCGTCGCGCATCGGCCACAAGGTCAAGGAAGTGCTGGACGGGAAATAGATCGCGGGCGACCGACGGAGGGACATCTTGCGCGCTTGGATTTGCCGAGTCATCGGGTTGGTTTTATTGCTGTCGGTTTGGGGCTGGGCCGGAACTTCCCGGGCGGCCGCCGATCTGGAACCGTTTCAGATCGCGGTGCTGGTCGCCGCCGACCAATGGTTGCCGGCGTCCGTGCGCCAGGCGCTGCCGCTGGACGAAGCCGGCGCGCGCGCGGCGCTGGCCGAGGGGCGAAAACTGCTTGCCCAGGCACCGAAAGACCCGGACGCGCACTATTTGAAAGTGCGCCAGCTTTGGCAGGGAGGCGCGATCGACGGCAAAAACCTCGCGGCGGAACTGGCCGCCGTTTCCCTGCGCTACCTGGATGTCTCTTCGCCGGACGCCTTGCGCCGCCACCTCGGCGGCGTTCCGGCGGCTCCGCGCTTCGACGGCTATCATCATCTCAAGCGTTTCGGGCCGTGGCTCGAAAGTCTGGGCGATCAGGCCATGCCGGTCCTGATGCGGCTGGAGGACTCCAAGCCCGAGACGGCCGCCGCGAAAGCCGATCTGGCCGCGTTGTTCGGCCTGTACGTCAACGCCACGGTCGACCTGTGGACCTCGCTCGCCAAGGACGCGGGCAAGGATCTGGGCGCCGGACAACCGCCGGCTGCCGCGGCCGAGGTCGATCCGCTGACGCGCGATTGGGTGAATCAGGCGCGGCAGACCGGCGACTTGGAAGACCTGGTGACGGGCGGCGGCGACGAAATGGTGTTCGACGAGGGGCTCAACATCAGCGGCGACGAGGCCAAGCAGACGGCGTCGCAGTTGCAGAACTCCAACGTCCAGGTCGATTCCGGCGGCGTCGATCGGATGAAAAACCTCGACCCGGAAACGCTGGCGGCGCTCGACAGACTGGGCATTGATGTGAAAAGCGCCCGGCCGCCTTACAAAGGCACGCGCGGCGGCGTGAAGCCCGGCGAGACGGTCAAGGTCGGCGATCTGGACTTCAAGATCGACGGGCTGTCCTCGGTGGAGATCGGCTCGCGCGATCAAAAGGCCGTTTACATGCAGGTGCCGGACGCGGCGCTGGGCGCCGAGGGCAGTTCGGGCCGGCTGGATCAGAAGGTCGTCGCCACGGTCATCGGCGCGAATATCGGTGCCTTCAAGACCTGTTTCGAGCGCCGCCTGCGCGAGATCCCCGACCTGTCGGGCCGCGTCTTCGTGCAGTTTACGATCAAGACCGACGGCTCCGTCGCCGACGTGAAAGTGTTGCAGAACACCAGCGACGATCAGCAATTCGCTGATTGTATCATGCGGCAGGTGCAGCGCCTACGGTTCCCACCCCCCAAGGGCGGCGAAGTGATCTTCGTCTTTCCGTTCATCTTTGAACAGGCGTATAGCTTCTGAATGTCTTTGGTTCGGATAAATGACCCTGAAACAAGTTCAGGGTGACGATTGGTAAACGCCCACTAACCTGTCATGCCGTCGCCCATAAACACGTCATGCCGAACTTGTTTCGGCATCTCGGCTTCTAACTCCTTCTTTGCCGAACTTCTCTTGTCATTATCCGCCGGCACTCAATACTCGACAGTGGTGATGTCGAGAGGAACGGTCGTCGCGCTGTAGCCGTCACAACGATCCCGCAGGCCGATCGATACCGGCTGATCCCAGAAAAACGAAGGAAATACTTTCAAGGCCAGGGGCTCTCCGGATTCCGCGCTGGAACAGGCTGTCTCCTCGGTAAATTCGTAGTGTCCCCCCGAAAGCAAGACAGATTTAGGCGGCTTTTAGGGTGAGGTAAGCCGCTTCGACCTCGTTCGGCGTCCGGTAACCGAGCGCCGAGTGGATTCGTTTTTCATTGTACCAGCGGACATATTGGTCGATGG
>JAAYVF010000069.1 GCA_012517325.1 Myxococcales bacterium
GCGGCCGGCGTGGGCGCTTCCGCGGCCGGCGCTTTGGCCCGGGCGGTCCGCTTGGCCGGCGCGGGTTTGGCGGCGGGCGTCGTGGCGGTGAAGATGTCGTCGAAGCCCTTCGATTTCTTATCGGTCATCGGCTTGCCCCTCCTTCGATGCGCGCGAGCACTTCGCTCGTCAATAGTTCAAAATCCGTCGTGCCTTTGCCGTTCCGGCTGGCTTCGTATTCGTAGATGGTCTGCGACCTGCTGGGCGCGCTTTTCTGCCGCGTGTTGATGCGGATGCGCGCCTGGAAAACCTGGTCGCCGAACTTTTCCCGCAAGGTCTGTTCGACCTGGAAGGTGATCGCCTCCCGCCGGTCGTACATGGTGATGAGATACCCCAGGATGCTCAATTCCTGGTGCAGCTTCTGTTGCACCTTGCCGATGGTTTCGAGCAGGAATTTCAGGCCGAGCAGCGGCAGGTATTCGCACGAAATGGGCACCAGCACGTAGTCGGCAGCGACCAGCGCGTTGACCGTCAGCAGGCCGAGGTACGGCCCGTTGTCGATCAGCACGTAGTCGTAGCCGATTTTTTCCAGCGGGGCCAGGATGTTGCGCAGATACCGCTCGCGGCCCATCTGCGAAGCCAGGTTGAGGTCGGCGTTGGCCAGCGATTCGCCGGCCGGAACCAGGAACAGGTTTTCCTGCTTGGTCGGCACGATGATCGCGGACAGTTCGCCCTCGTCCAACAGCACCTCGCAAATGCCCGTTTCGTTCTCTTCCAGGCGGCGATGCAGAATCTGCGTGGCGTTGGCCTGGCTGTCGAGATCCACCACCAGCACCTTGCGGCCGTTCCGCGCCAGTCCGGCGCCCAGGTTGACGGCCACGGTCGTCTTGCCGACGCCGCCCTTTTGATTGGCGATCGCAATGGTTTTCATCGTTATCCCGCGCCTGTTGAAACTCGTTAGAGCTAACATCGCCCGTCGCGCGTTGTCAAATCGCGACGCCCGCTCTGGCGGCCGCGAATCGCGCCGAAAAATGGACTGGGCCGCCACGATAAAAGGTTTCGCGCCAGGCGGGATTCGAACCCACGACCTACGGATTAGAAGTCCGTTGCTCTATCCGGCTGAGCTACTGGCGCAGGGAGCGAGGCGAAACTAACACGGTTCCCCGCATGGGAAAAGAGGAGCGGGGGGATTCCGAGCCTTGCCTTTTCACGGTTGCGGACAAGCATTTTTTCATGGTATGCAATCCGCGCAATTCAACATTGAAACGGGAGTAATCGATGAAGAGACTTCTTATGTTGGCGATTTTTGCATTGCTGTTTGCCGGAATCGGCGTGGCGCTTTCTTGCGGCGATGACGATGACGACGACAACGATGTTGCCGACGACGATACCGGCGATGACGATACCGGTGACGACGATGCCGCCGACGATGATGCGGCGGACGACGACGCCGCCGACGATGACGACGACAACGACGACAATGACGATGACGATCAGGAAACGTGGACCGATCCCACTACCGGCTTGAATTGGTTGGTGAATCCCTCCGCCAGCCCGCTGGACTGGGCCGGCGCGGCTTCCTATTGCGACGCCCAGACCGTGAACGGCGGCGGCTGGCGCCTGCCCACCGTTTCGGAACTACGCACCCTGATTCGCGGTTGCGCCTCGACCATCACCGACGGCACTTGCGGCGTGACCGACGAATGCACCGAACTCGACTGCTATGACGACACCTGCTACGCCTGCGGGGAGGGCGAAGGCCCGACCGAAGGTTGCTACGGCCCCGCCGAACTGCCGGCCGAATGCGGTTGGTATTGGTCGGCCACCGAAATGGCCGGAAGCACCAGCGATCTCGTGTGGGGCGTCGACTTCAACGAGGGCGATCTGGCTTTTGATTCCATGTATTCCACGCGTATGACGCGTTGCGTGCAATTGCTCCAAAAATAACGGTCGCGAGCCATTTTCGCGAAATAAACACGAGCCGCGCGTACGGCAGCCGTTAGCGCATTTGCCGTAATCGTGCTATGCCTGGGTTCGGTGAATTTTCACACCGGATCGGGTGAGCGCGATGAATAAACTCCACTTTATTTTCCTGCTGGCGATGCTGGCTTTGCTGTGCGGCTGGTCCTTTTCCTGTTCGGAAGACGACGATGCCGATTCTGCTCAAGACCAATCCGACGACGACGATAATGACAACGATGACGACAACGACAACAACGACGTTTCGCCATCCGATGACGACGACGACAATGACGATAACGATGATGACGACAACGACAACGACAACGACAATGACGACAATGACAACGATACCTCGCCGATCGCCTACGAATACACCATCAAGGTCGATAATCTGCCGATGACCGACGTCACGAACCGGCTCGATCTGTTCGTCGAGCACGGTCTTTCAATGATGCTCAACGTGCGCCCCTGGGATATCACTCCTGATCTGCTGACCTTGCTGGCGGCGGCGCGTGAGGCGGGCGTGCCGGTCATCATCTGGCCGCTGCTGGATTGGAACGACGGTTCATGGGGTTGCGAGGACACGTTGGACGCGTTCATCGAAAACGCCTTGCTGGTGGCCGATTACATCCAGCCGCAGGCGGAAGCCATTCATCAGTTCGCTATCAACATGGAACTGGGCCACCCGGAAATCGACGAGTTATACGAGTACTTCGCCAACGGTGACTGGGACGCGGCGATTCAGCTTTTACTCGACAACCGCGATCAGGCGCGCTTCGCCGCCAGCCTGGCGAAGGTGGAATACCTGATCGAGGAACTGGCGGCGCGGGGCTTCAGCGCGATGGTGTCGACCTATCCCTTCATTCTCGACGACCTGATCGACGGCGATCCCGACATTCAGGACATCGCCGACATCCCAATGTCCGGCGCGGAATGGGCGCGCTGGGCTTTCAACCCCTACACGACGGAATACGGGGCCAACCTGGGCCTGCCGTTGGGCGCGGACATGGTTTACGAATACGCCCACGACGCGATCGAGCGCTGCGGAACGGACGTCGAGATCACCGTGGGCATCGTCAGCGCCGACCCGGATGTCGGCTACGATTCGGTCGAGGCGTTCGCCGCCGATATCGCCGCCGCGAAGGCGGGCGGTGCCCGGCGCATCGGCGTCTACAACCTGCCGGGACTGCTATCCATGGACGACCCGGAGGCTTGGATCGCTGCGTTGGAAACGCCCCCGACGACACCGCCGGCCGAGCCGATCGTCGGCTTGTTGCGCTCCGGCGTCCGGTTCGTCGATCGGTTGCTCGACGCTATTCCTTAGAGGAGGGGGGCCATGCACAAACAGGTTTTGTGGTTGATCCCGGCGGTGTTGGCCGCCTGTCTGACGGCATGGCTGGTCGGATGCGCCGCGACGCCGGCGCCGGCCTCCGGGTACTTCATCCATCAAAGCGCGGCCGGAGCGAATTGCCGTTCCTGCCATCCCGACTTGAAAGCGGATCAGAAGCCGGCGATGCACGACGACCGTTTTTTACGCCGGCACGCTTCGTATTCGCACGATCCGACTTGCGCGTTCTGTCACGGCCGCAACGCTTGCGCGAGTTGTCATCCCCAGAAAAAAGACGAACCGCCCAAGGCGCCGGACCCGCGCCGGTTGATTCCACGGCGCTGAACCAATCAGCTATTGGCCTTGAAGTAGTCGCACTGGTCGGCGACCGGGCAGGCCGGACAGACCGGTTGGCGGGCTTTGCAGACGCGGCGCCCGTGAAAAATCATCACGTGCGAAAGCAACGTCCATTCCTTTTGCGGGATCAGTTCCATCAAGTCGAATTCGACCTTCACCGGATCGTCGTTTTGCGTCAGGCCGATTCGCCGGGTGACGCGGCCGACGTGCGTATCGACGACGATGCCGGGAACGTCGAAGGCGTTGCCGAGGATGACGTTGGCGGTTTTACGGCCGACGCCGGGGAGGGTCACCAGCGTTTCGAGGTCGCGCGGCATCTCGCCGCGGTATTTTTCGATGATTTCCCGCGCCGCGCCCTGGATCGATTTCGCCTTGTTGCGGAAAAAGCCGGTCGAGCGGATGTCGTTTTCCAATTCGCTCAACGGCACGGCCAGGTAGTCGGTCGGCCGGCGGTACTTTTGAAACAGCTCCTTGGTGATCAGATTCACCCGCACGTCGGTGCATTGCGCCGAGAGGATCGTCGCGACGAGCAATTCGAACGGATTGGAAAAATCGAGCTCGATCCGGGCGTCCGGGTGCTGTTTTTTCAGCCGCCGGTAAACTTCCACGGCCTTTTTCCTCAAATCCACGGTCATTGCTTCCTCCGGGTGAAATATTCGGCCAGCCGGGCGGCCGGCCAACAGGTCGGCACGTCTTCCTTCGTCAGCCCGCCCTTGCGCGCGGTGCCGACACCGTAGGCGATGTCGTCGAGGCCCGCGGGCGTGTGGGCGTCGGGGCAGATCGGAATCGGAATCCCCAGTTCACGGGCTCGGCGATGGTGCCGCCAATCCAGGTCGAGCCGGTGTGGGTTGGCGTTGATTTCGACGGCCACGCCGCAGCGCGCCGCCGCGTCCAGCACCGCCGGTAGATTCACCGCGTAGCCGTCGCGCGACAATAGCAACCGACCGGTCGGGTGGCCGAGGATGGTCGTATACGGATTTTCCAGCGCCGCGACGATCCGCCGGGTCATTTCCTCCTCGCCGAGATTGAAACGGCTGTGCACCGAGGCGATGACGAAATCGAAGGCGGCCAGTTCCCGCTCGTCGTAGTCGAGACGCCCGTCGGCCAGGATGTCGGATTCGATGCCCTTGAAGATAATAAATGGCGCCAATTCCTCGTTCAGGGCGTCGATTTCGTCGTGCTGGCGTTTGAGGTCGTCGGGCTTGAGGCCGCCGGCGTAAGCGGCGCTTTGCGAATGATCGGTCACGCCGAGGTAATGATAGCCGCGGTCGCGCACGAGCAGCGCCAGTTGGCGCAGGGTCAACTGGCCGTCCGAGTAAGTGGTGTGCGCGTGCAGCACACCTTGCACGTCCGCGTCATCAACCAGCGCCGGAAAATCGCCGCGCGCGGCCCGCTCGATCTCGCCGAGGCCTTCGCGCAGTTCCGGCGGCACGAAATGCAAACCCAGGCGGCGATAAAGATCCGTTTCGTCGCGCAAGGGCAGCGGCGCGTCGTTTTCAAACAAGCCGTATTCGGAGAGCTTGCGGTTCTGGTCTTTGGCCAGCGAGCGCAGTTGGGTGTTGTGTTCCTTCGAGCCGGTGAAGTGGACCCACGCCGCCGCGTACTGGGTTTCGTCGACCACCCGCAAATCGACCGCGATGCCGCCGGCGAGCACGACCGACGACTTGGTTTCGCCGTGGCCGGTGATTTGGGCGACCCCGGGGGTATTCACGAACGCTTCCATCAGCCGCGCCGGTTGGGAAGAGGCGGCCAGCAGATCGATGTCTTTGACGATTTCCTTGCGCCGGCGCAACGAACCGCCGATCGCCAGGCGTTCGGCCAGCCCCGTCGCCCGCAGATGCGCCAGCAGTTCGTCGGCGATGCGGCGCGCGGTCGAATAGAGAAACAGTCCGCTGAACCGGCGCAGGCGTTCGATCCCGGCCAGGATGTTTTCCTGCGACTTGGCGCCGAAACCGGCCACTTTCAGCAGGTGGTTTTCGCGGCAGGCTTCCTCCAGGTCGCCGACCGATTGGATGCCCAGTTCCTGGTGCAGGGTGCGGATTTTTTTTGCGCCGAGGCCGGGTATCCGCAACATTTCCAGCAGGCCGGCCGGAAAAGCGGCGCGCAGTTCGTTCAGGTAGGCGATTTCACCCGTCCGCTGCAACTCGTCGATTTTTTCGGCGAGGCCCTTGCCGATGCCTTTGATCTCGCCGGCCAGCGAACGCGCCGCCAGATCGGCCAGCCCGAGTTCGCCGCTCTGCACGATCCGGGCGGCATTGGCATAAGCGCGGCCCTTGAAGGGATTTTCGCCCATCAGATCGAGCAATACGGCGATTTCCTCGAAAGCCGTCGTCAAATCTTTCAGCGTCGCCATGTCGCTCCCGTGAAGGTTGATGGGTCGATGATAGGAAAGAAAGGGGACGCTGACCAGCGGGCGGCGCTTTTTAAAGCGAGTCGCCTTGGGTGTAGCAGCAATTGACGCGGTAATTGCAGCCCCGGGCGCACCCCGTCATGCTCTCGCGGAGGCGGGCGGCGGCGGGCGACCGCCACAGCTCGCCCGGGTCGTCCGCGATGGTGCCCAACGCCCCGTGGTGATCGCAAAACGTGACCGCCCCGTCGGCCGTCACCAGCAGGTGGTCGCGGGCGACGCGGCACGGTTGATCGGCGAAGAAGCCGCGCGGATCGCGAAAATAGCCGCGCCAGAGCGCGAACTGCGCCGCTGGATTGTTGATCGGCCAGCCGTCGCTCTTCATTTGTTCCAGTTCGTCGAGCGCGGCCAGCACCGCGGCCAGCGTTTGCGGATCGCGCGGCCAGAGCGGGTCGCGGTCGAAAAACTCCCACGACCAAGGCACGGCCAACGGCGGGATGATCGCCTGGAAGTGGATCGTTTCCAGCCGGTAGGCACCGGACAGGCGGCGCACCAATTCGGGCAGTTCGGCGGCGCCGGCGGCGCTGACGAGCGCCACGGCCCGGAGCGGCAGGGCGGAATGCCGCGAGGCATATTCCAGCATGTCGCACAAACCCTGGTAGAGGCCGGGAGCGTCGCGCAGGCGGTCGTGCGTTTCGCCGAGGCCGTGAAAGGAAAAAATCAGCGAACCCAGCCCGGCGGCTTCCAGTTGCGCCAGCCGTTCGACGGTCAGCAGGATGCCGTTGGTGTTCAGGCGAGGTTCGAATCCTTCTTTCGCCAGGGCGCGGATCATCACGTCCAGGTCGTCGCGCAACAGCGGCTCGCCGCCGGTCAGGGTGATGACGCGCGGCCGGGGCAGCCAGCGGGCGAGACGTTCGAAGAACCGCAACCAGGAATCGGTGTCGGGTTCGCGTAGATTCGCCAGGTTGCTTTGGCACATCCGGCAGTTGAGGTTGCAGCGCGCGGTCACGCACAGATTGACGAACCACGGCAGATCGTCCGGCGGTCGCTCGTAACAGCGGCGTGGTGCGGTCACCGGTCTCCTCCCGCTTGGGGCGGCAGGGCGGCCGAATAAAGCGGATACAGGTTGACGATGACGTACGCGCTTTTACCGGTCGGATCGAAGCCCGGCGGCAAATTCAACCGGACCCCGTCCAGCTTGCCGGTGCCGGTCGCCGATTTTTCGAGGTTCGTTCCGTATTGAAGATCGATCGCCGCGAAATTCTCGTCGTCCACGACGAGGATCACCGGCAATTGTTCGGCGGCCGGCAGGTCGTTCGGTTGGAACGACGCTTCCAGATAGCCGCCGCCGAGGGTGCCGCCCGTGGCGTGATAGGTCAGCTCGTCGATGGCCAATCCCGCCGGCCGAAGGCCTTCGCCGCCCGTTTGCGGCGCCAGAAGCGCGGTGCCGTTGACGATCATCTTGCCGCTGTCCGGCGAGCAGAGCCCCAGGAGATTCAGGGCAAAGCCGAAAAATTCGATTTCGGCGCAGGTCACCTCGTCATAGATGTTGAGGTTGTCGGCGGTCAGATCCGGGGCCAAAAGGCCGCTGAGCCGAAACAGATCCATCGCGATCGACACCCCGGTGATGTCGAGCCGAAATCCCTCGCCGCCGAAGGCGAAATACGAATCGCGGTACTCGCCGTTCAGGCCGAAAATGCTCTTGGTGTCCACGTTCACGTGCGGCGACAGGCCGGGCGTGCCTTCCACCGTCAGCAGGATGGCTTTCTTGCGGGCCGGGTCGATCGCCACCGTGCCGAGCAGGAAGTTGTAGCTGTCGAAGCCGATCTGGTTGAAGGTCGTCAGCATCGGCGGCTGCGGCGCGGCCATCCGGCGCAGGAGCAGAGTGGTCGCCTGATCCTCGGTGACAGTCAGCGGCAACGGATGCCCGGTCGGCGCGGCCGTGCTGAAGGTAAAAGTGCGTTGGAAAGAACCGCCGACTTCACCGCCGAACAAACGATTGCCCAGCCGCCAGCCGCCGGTGAGGTACTGGCCGGAAATCGCGACGGTCATGGCGGTGTTCAGCGGCAGCGGCTCTTCCGGAATGACACTGAGGAAATTGCCGTCGGCCGAGACCTCGACCCGGTGCGCGACGTTCGGCGTCAGGGTCAGGTCGAGAGTGGAGGATTTCACGCGGGCGCGCACGGTTTCGCCGTTTTTACGCACGACCAGGCGGAAGGTGAGAACCTCGGTCGGCGCCGGCGCGGTTTCGATTTCCGCGACCGAGGAACCGCCGTTCGTGTAGAAGTACAGAAACGCGCCATGGTCGGGAATCGCCTCGTCGGGTGAGGTGTCGCAGCGGGAATCGGCGTTGTTATCGCAATAGCCGAACGGCACGAACACCACCGCGCCCGCTTCGCCGCCGATGACGATGCCCTGTTTGTCGATGGCCGGCGAGCCGTTCAGATCGTTGCGGTCGCCGGTGGTGGTGTCGAACGACCAGGCTTTTTTACCGTCGGGCCGCAGCGCGTACAATTTCCCGTCGCCGCAACCGAAGTACAGGTTGCCGTCGCCGTCGACAGCCGCCGAACTGCGGATCGGATCGAGCGTGTCGAACGACCACCGTAACGTGCCGTCCGGGTTGATCGCGTACATTGTGCCGTCGGCCGAGCCGATGTAGATCGTGCCGTCCGCGGCGATCGCCGGCGAGGCGTAAAAATGATCGCGAGCCGCGAATTTCCAGCGCGGCTTGCCGGTCGCAGCGTCGTAGGCGTGCAGGTAACCGTCGAACGAACCGACGTAAACCGTTGCGCGATCATCCGACAGTGCGGGCGAACCGGCGACCGGCCCCAGGGTCAGCGCCCGCCAGGCCCGTTTGCCCGCGGCGGTGACCGACCGGAACAGCAGGTCGTTCGAGCCGAAAAAGAGCCGGCCGTTTAGGCCGAACGCGGGGCAGGACCAGATCTGATCGCCGGTGGCGTATGTCCAGTCGATCCGGCCGTCGAGCGATATGCAGTACATCCGCCGGTCGTCGTTGCCCGCGTACAGGCGCCCGTCGGGGCCCATCGCGGCGTGGCCTTCCCACCAGGTGAGATAACCCTGATCGCCCAGGGCGGAAAGCCGCCATATTTCCTCGCCCGTCGCGGTCAGGGCGTGGATGTAACCGTCACCGCCGGGCACGTAGATCGTGCCGTCGGCCCCGAGCACGGCGGTGGAGTCGACCAGTTCGGTCATGGCGAAACGCCACTTTTCGGTGCCGTCGGGATTGATCGCGTAAAAATTGGTGTCGGCCGAGCCGATGTAAACGGTGCCGTCCTCGTCGAGGATCGGTTCGTGGAACATCCCCTTGGCGGTCTGGAAAAACCAGGGTTCGCGATCGTTGGGCGTCGGCACGATCGGGCTGCGGCCGCTGTGGGTGCTGGTGCGCCGGTGTTCCGGCCAGGGCGAAGTCGCCTTCACCGGCACGTCGTAATCGTATTCCTCGGGCGGCGGGCTCAGGTCGTTATCGTCATTGTCGTCGTCATCAGCGCCGCCGGCGTCGTCATCGGCGGTAGCGTCGCCGTCGTTTTCGCAAGCGATCAGCACACCCGTCGTCCATACAATCAGCAGCCATAAAAACAGGAGGTTTCTATTTTTCATGGATAACTCCGCCGATGGCTATCTTCATCGGCAGAATAGTGGAGGGGCCGGCGAGCGGCAACCCGGGAGAATATCCGCTTGACGCGGGACGGCAAAACCGCTAAATACAGCCGTCCCGAGACACCGCCGGGCGGGTGTCGCCGATCTTTACAGCAAGGCGCAATATTTCTATAAAGAAACCGAATGACAGTGGGCCGTTAGCTCAGCTGGAAGAGCGCTGCCTTCGCAAGGCAGAGGTCGGCAGTTCGAATCTGCTACGGTCCATTTTTTTATTGCCCCCTTAGCTCAGTGGATTAGAGCATCGGACTCCGGATCCGAGTGCGCTGGTTCGATTCCAGCAGGGGGCGAATCTTTTCAGGGCCGCGCCGAGGCGGTCTTTTTCTTTTTAAACACCAAATGATGTCGGCCGCCGAACGCTCAACGCGGCGGATGCTTATAGAAACCCTCGAGAAAAACCTCGACCAGCGTTTGAAACCGCGTTTCGAATGGTGCTTGCTCAACGCCGAGCAGGGCGCGGTCTTTCGGTGTCATGGTGATTTCCAGCAGGATCGCGCCGTGGATGCCGGCCCAGAGCGTCGCCGCCACCAGGCCCGGATCGGTGTACTTTTCCTTCAGACGGCCTTCGCGAATGCTTTCGGCCATCAGCGTCGTCAGCACGTGCAGCGTTTCGCGTTCCAGCGGCGGGCGTTCGTATTTGCGCAGTTCGATGTCCTGTTCCGCCCAGGCGGGCGGCGGCACGAGCAGCAAGCGGTAATGGTTCGGGTGGGCGATGCCCCACGAGGCGTAACGCCGAGCCATTTCGATCACCCGCTGCAGCGGATCGCCGACTTCGGCACACTCCAGCAGAAACGCCCGCAGGTCATCGGAATCCTTGCGAATGATTTCCATCACCAGCGCTTGTTTGTCTTGGAAGAATTGGTAGATGAACCCCGGTGAATATTCGATTTTTTGGGCGATCTTCCGCAGGGTGACCGCCTCGTAGCCGTCCCGCACGAACATCTCGCGCGCGACGTTCATGATCCGTTCGGTCATTTCCGCGCGCTCACGCTCCCGGCGCAATTCGGAAACGGATGGTTGACTTTTCGGTCGGCTTTGGTCCATAATCGCCCTCTGAACAGTGTTCAGATTATACACAGTGTATAAGTGCCTGACAATAAGAAAATTTTTTCGAGGACGGACGACCATGCCAGCGAACAAAGTTCCCAAAACCGGCTTCGCCATTTCCGAATATCACGATACCCGCGAGGTTTATCGCCGACTGGCGAAATTGACCGCGCAACCCGTGCGGCGGCTGAAGAAAAGCGCCTTGGAAGCCTACCTGCGCCAATACGAGGAGCATTGTAAGAAATCCAAGGCGATGACCGAGGAAGCCAAGCAATACATTCCCGGCGGCGTCCAGCACAACCTGGCGTTCAGTTATCCGTTTCCGCTTGTGTTTCCGCGGGCCGAAGGCGCCTATCTCTATGACCTGGACGGCAACCGCTACATCGATTTTCTGCAGGGCGGCGGGCCGACCGTGCTGGGCAGCAACCCGCCGGTGATCCGCGAGCAGGTGGAAGAGTTGCTGCGCGCGACCGGGCCGGTGACCGGGCTGTTCCACGAATACGAATTGAAGCTGGCCAAGTTCATCGCCGAGCGTTTTCCGAGCGTGGAAATGTTCCGCATGCTGGGCAGCGGCACCGAGTCGTGCATGGCGGCGATCCGGCTGGCCCGCGTCGCCACCGGAAAAAAGCAGATCGTGAAGATGGGCGGTGCCTATCACGGCTGGAGCGATCAGTTGTCCTACGGCATGCGGATCCCCGGCACACGCGGTTTCCTGTCGCATGGCATTCCCTACTATATTTTTTACCGGACCCACGAGGTTTATCCGAACGACATCGACGCGCTGAAGCGGCGGCTCCAGTTTAACCAGTTGCGCGGCGGCACGGCGGCGGTGCTGGTCGAGCCGGTCGGCCCCGAAAGCGGCACGCGGCCGGTGGACAAGGATTACAACGCCAAGGTGCGCGAATTGTGCGACCGCTACGGCGCGCTGCTGGTTTTCGACGAGGTCGTGACGGGTTTTCGGCTGGGGATGAGCGGCGCGCAGGGCTACTTCGGCATCAAGCCGGACCTCACCGTTTTCGGCAAGGCGGTGACGGGCGGCTATCCGTCGGCCGGCGGCCTGGGCGGGCGGCGCGAACTAATGGAGCTGCTGGCGGGCGGCATCGGCGGCAAGGCGATCAAGAAAAAAGTCCACGTCGGCGGCACGCTGGCGGCGAACCCGCTAAGCTGCGCGGCGGGCTATTTCACCCTGATGGAAATGGAGCGCACCAACGCGCCCGAGGTCGCGGGCCGGGCCGGCGATCGCCTGACCAAGGGTTTGCAGGCGCTGATCGATAAATACCGCCTGCCGTACGTGGCCTACAATCAAGGCTCCATCTGCCACTTGGAAACGACGGGCGTGATGCTGTTGGACATCAAACTGACGAAAATCAAATCGCTCCTGGAGGAAATCAACCTCCGGACCCAGCTCATGCAGGAGATCGGCGCGGCCTACATGGCCGAGGGCCTGATCACGCTGGCCGGCAGCCGCATGTACACCAGCGCCGCCTGCACCAACGCCATCATAGACGACGCCCTGGCGCGGTTCGAACGCGTCTTCCAGAACATCGAGGGCGTGTAGGAGGAGACGAACCATGTCGCTGACCGAACAAGAAGCACGCCTGTTGGTGCGCGACGGCGGCATCAAGTTGTTGCGCGAGGGGCTCGTCGCGCGGACGTGGGGCAACGTCAGTTGTCGCCTGGACGAGGAACGCTTCGTCATCACCCCCAGCGGCCGGGCCTACGAGGAGCTGACGCCCGAGGACATGGTCGTGGTGAATCTGCTCACCGGCCAGTACGGGGGCGACATCCGGCCCTCGGCCGAGCGCAAACTGCATGCGGCGATTTACCGCGAGCGCCCGGACGTGGGCGGGGTGATCCACACGCATCAGACCAACGCGTCGGTCGTCGCGGCGGCGCGGCGCGAGATTCCGCCGATCCTCGACGATCAGGTGCAACTTCTCGGCCCGTCCGTCCGGTGCGCGGATTACGCGCTGCCCTCTACCATGAAAACGGTGCGCGCTTGCCTGAAGGCGCTGAAGGGGCGTAACGCCGCGCTGATGGCCAACCACGGCGCGGTGTGCGTGGGGACGACGCTCGACGACGCCTTCGCGGCGTGCCTGGTGCTCGAAAAAACCTGCAAGGCGTTCATCGAGGCGGAGTTTCTCGGCGGCGCCAAAAGTATTAACGTGTTCGAGGCGCACTTGATGCACCAATACTATTTGCGCCTGTATTCCAAGCAAAACGCGAAAAACCGCCGGGACTGACGCGGCGGAAGGATGCCGAACCGTTGAAAAAGAAAGCCAGTCAGGCGGCGGAATACGTTCTGGCGATCGATCTGGGCACCTCCGGATGCAAGGCGGCGATCGTCGACTATTTTGGAACGGTTCACGCCTGGGAATTCCGCGGGGTGGAGACCATCCTGCCGCCCGGAGGCGGGGCGGAACAGGATCCCGAGGCCTGGTGGCGGGCGATCACCGCCGCCTGCCGGGCCGTCGTCAAGCAAGGCGTCGTTCCCGCCGGGGCCATCGCGGCGATCTGCGCCAACACCCAGGGCGAGGGCACGGTGCCGGTGGACCGGGACGGCAAGCCGCTCGGCAACGCCATTTTGTGGATGGATACCCGCGGCGCGGCGCTGGTCCGCAAACGGATGAGCGGGTTGGTGAACGTCTCGGGCTATTCTCCCGAAAAGATCGTGCAGTACATCTGGCTGACGGGCGGCGCGCCGTCGCTCACCGGCAAGGACCCCGTGGGCCACATGTTGCTGATCAAACAGCAACAGCCGGACATTTACCGCCGGACCCACAAGTTTTTAAATGTCCTGGACTACGTCAACTTCAGATTGACCGGGCGGCTGGTTTCGACCTTCGATTCCATCGCCACCTCGTGGCTGACCGACAACCGCTCGCCCGACCGCGTGAAGATCGATCCGCGGCTGTGCGCGCTCATCGGCATTCCGCCCGAGAAAATCCCCGCGCCCGTGCCGTGCACCGAAATATTAGGCGGCGTCGCGCCGGATTTCGCGCGGGAGGTCGGCCTTGCGCCGGCCACGCCGGTGGTCGCGGGCGCGATCGACGCCACGGCCGCCGCCGTGGGGGCCGGCACGATCGGCGACGGCGACACGCATCTTTACCTGGGCACCTCGAACTGGTTCGCCGCGCACGTGCCTTTCAAGAAGACCGATCTGCTGTCCGCCATCGCTTCGCTGCCGTGCGCCGTGCCCGGGAAGTACCTGATGATCGCGTTGCAAGCCACCGCGTGCGGCAACCTGACGTTCCTGCGCGACAACCTCCTGTTCCATCGCGATCTGCTTTACCGGGATGAAACGCCGGCGACGTTTTATCAAATCCTCGACCGCCTGGCCGAATCCGCGCCGCCGGGGGCTCACGGCCTGCTTTACACGCCGTGGATTTACGGCGAACGCGCGCCGGTTGAAAACCAGTCGATCCGCGCCGGTTTCCACAACCTGTCACTCGAACACACGCGTCCCGATCTGATCCGCGCCGTGTTCGAAGGCGTGGCGCTCAACGTTCGTTGGCTGCTGAAGCCGGTCGAAAAATTCCTGGGCCGGCGCTGCCTCTCGATCGCGGCCGTGGGCGGCGGCGCCAAATCCGCCGTTTGGTGCCAGATCTTCGCCGATGTTCTGGATCGTCAGATTCGGCAGGTGCGCAACCCGATCGAGGCCAACGTGCGCGGTTCGGCGTTCATCGCCGCCGCCGCCCTCGGCCGGATTCGGTTCGACGAAATCCCCCAGCGGGTGGCGATCCAGGCGACGTACGATCCGCAACCGCAAAACCGCCGAGTCTACGATCTGCACTTCGCGGAATTCACCAACCTGTATCAGGCCGAAAAGGGCATCCACCAGCGCCTCAACGCCTTCCACCACCGCGGGCGGTAGAACGGCGATCGACCGCAAACAGATGAGCATCGAACCCGTAGGGTCTTCACTGGAGTCTGAAAACACTATCGAGTGGGACGAAAATTAGAAATTCAATAAATGTCGACACGCAAGGCCCAGTAGGAAAAGAGCGATCGCCACGACAATTCCCCAAATCCATCGTTTCTTTTGCGTTTTTCCGGTTTGGGTAATTTTATTTATTATCTTTTCCGTAGGGAAGGGCTGTTCTTTTTTTATCTTTTCCAATAAATCATGATGGCTTTGAATGCTTTGATTGATGGTAAATAAATTGGTTGTTAGCGTCTCATAACGATAAATCAAATCTTCGCCTTTGGTGCAATCCTCTTGGATCCTCGCACTTTCCTTTTTTAAGTCTTCCAATTGTTTGATAAAGTGATCGTATTGATTGAAAGCGGTTTTTTCCTGATCGCTCAATACGGACAGAATGTGTGTGATTGAATATTTTGATATATAGTTAGAATAGGTCTTGTTGATGCTGCTAATGATCAAGTTATAGGAATGATAGCAAATGTGGTAGAGCTCTTTTTGTATTTTTTCAAATTCTTCAAGCCAAATACGATTCGGTTCCTCCTCCAGGTGCACTCCGTACTTTTCAAATCCATAATCCCCAGTCAATAGGGTCATCAGTGAATCAAGGACATTGGCCAATTTTCGTGCGTTACCCAACGAAAAATAATGCGGGTTGAACGACACTGCTTTGTTGGACATGGATTGGACAGTGCCTAAAAGTTGTTTTGTGTGGTAATATAAATGAATGATATTGGAAAAAGATTTCTTTTGTTCATCGGAAGGAATAGAAAATTTCTCGCGTTGCTTCATCCGTCTATTTCTCGACATCCAAAAGTGGAAGTTTAAAGTATGGCTATTAATTAAATGAGGTACCAAATAACCAGTGCAAACAGGGTGTTGTTACTTTGGTGATTCGACTGTATGTTCGTGTTCTGGGCTATCGGTATCTAATGTTTTAACGGCATCACCGTTTTTAGGGAGTTGTTCTTTCTTCAGAGTGCGTCTGATTTCAGTCAAATCCAGCAATTCCGCGAGCGGCCGTTTGTTCAGTTCGTCGGCGGACTTGCCGGTGATTTTTTCTGCAATCGAACTCATCCGCGCATCTCCCTCTCTATTATAAACATCGGTTTATCGCGCCTCAAACTTTAGTAATATTAGCACTTTACGAATACCAAAGCGACGCCTGGCCGACGAGAAAACAGGATGCCCGAAATGCGAGTAAATTCGTACCACTGTTTTCAACTTTCTCGCTACCTTCCCGCCCCTGCACACTTTTTATGGTAACTCGTTGCACGAAAAAATCAAGATAATAATTTCACTTCATCAAGGATAACAATAGGATATAAAAGAAATATAACGTGTATTTATAATTAATCGCCGCAAAATGCTGTAATATAAGAGAAAAAATAGAAACGCTGAATGAGCGCTCAATCAACCATGGCGAAAAATAGCACAGTGAAAATGTATTTGGCAAGGTTTTTTTAACCAAATGTTGTTTTAAATGGTTGTAGCAAGGATGAAATCAGCGTGACGTGTATTCATCCATACCGATGTCCCAGCCGTTGCCCACGGGACGGAGTTCGCTGTCCCAATCCCGGTCGTCCAGGTTGCCGTCGTACCAGGGCGTCGGGTCGACCCCGGTGTCGATGCAGGGGCTGCCGGCGGTCAGATGATAATCCCCGTTGGCGAAATCCGCGAAGGCCGGATCGGCGCTGATGTTGCCGGAGGCCTCCTCGCATCCGAGCCATTCGCAGGCGTTGACGTCGGCGGCCGTCATCTCCGAGTTCACCAAGGCAAGGGCGTCGCTGCTCCAGAGATCGTTATTGAGCAGATAGACCGAGCTGGAAACCACGTCGACGGCTTCATCACCGTTTTCGTCGAAATAAACGATGTTGTTGATCATGGTCAGCGTGCTGCCGTCGACCGCGACCCCGTAGTCCGAACCCTCACCGTTGTTGACGATGGTATTGCCGAGGAGATTCAACCGGCTGTCGCGCCAGACGTAAATACCGAAGGAAGTGCCGCTCGACGTGCCGCCGTTCAGCACGCAGTTGACCAGGGTCAGATTGGCTTCGAACATGACGTAAACCGCCGCCGTCAGCGCGGCGTTGCCGCCGTTGATGGTCAGCCAGGAAAGGGCGACGGACTTTTCGTGGGCATAGTTGGTGATGTAGACCCCGATGTCGGTGGCGGCGTTGATCCGCGTCGGCCCTTTGCCGCCGCGTTCCCAGGTTTCGTCACTGTAACCGCCGTGAATGGATACTTTCGTTTCGATGTATTCGGTGTAGTCGCCGACCGCGACGAAGACGGGCAGGTTCGAGGCTTGGGCGACCTCGACGCCGGCGTCGATCGTTTTCATCGGTGCTTCCATGGTGCCCGGATTCAGATCGTCGCCGCTGGGCGCCACGAAAATGCCGGTGTCGTTCGCGGGGATCAAATCCGCGCCGTCGCAGTCCTCGTCGATATCGTCGGTGGGCAGTTCCGCCGCGTCGGGGTTGGTCAGAAAGTCGGCATCGTTGCAATCGGTATGGTCATCGACCCATCCTTCCGGACAGGTGTCTGCCTGGAAGTCCTGATCAACCTCGGCATCGCCGAAGCCGTCGGAATCGTAGTCCCGATAACAGGCAATTTGATTGTCGTCGTTGTCATTATCGTCGTCGTCATCGTCGCCGGCGTCGTTGTCATCGTCGCCGTTGTCGTCGTCGGACGCGTCGTTATCGTCATTGTCGTCGTTATCATCGTCATCGTCGTCGCAGGCGCAGCCGGCGAGGGTCGTCAGCACGGCAAGAAGTGAAGCCGCAAAGACCATAAGCCAATATAGATTCCTCATTTTTGCCTTTTTTGGCAGCCCGAGGAAATAATTCATGGTTGGCGATATTCAAGATTGCTCAGGATTGAAACCGTTGCCGCTTTTTCTTTTATATCAAAAAGGTTCTTTGCGTTGCAGCCTTTGCTTGCGGGAAAATAAATCACCTATTCAAGTCAATAATATCGCTCAATAATTTAATGCCGGCGTATTTGTATCTGTTCGTTATTTGGTTTATCATTTATGAAGTTTCGTTTAATATTTGAGGGACAGGATTCGCAGAAGGGGAAATGACCATGCAGCGCAGGCTTTATTTGACCATATTGCTGTTGTTGTCGCTCGCACTGGGACTGGCGACGATAAGCGGTTGCCGCGGCGATGGCGATGACAACGACGATGACTCCTCGCCCGCGGACGACGACGATGATGACGACGACAATGACGATAACAACGACGATAACGATAATGATGACAACGACGATAATGACGATAACGATGACGACGATAACGATGACAACGACGACAACGACACTCCGGTGACGACGGCAGGCTTTGCGTATATTCCGGCGGGTGATTTCTACATGGGCAGTCCCGAATCCGAAACCGGCCATCGGTCGAACGAGGTCCGGCATCTGGTCACGCTTTCCCGCCATTTCGAAATGAAAAACACCGAGGTGAGCCAGGGCGAGTTTCTGGACGTCATGGATTTCAACCCCAGCCACTTCCCCAACTTCGGCGCGGATGAAACCTTGCCCGTCGAAACAGTGAGCTGGTTCGACGCGCTGGCCTACACCAACCGTCTTTCCGAAGATTTGCAGTACGCCCCTTGCTACGTGCTGGCCGAGATCATCTGCACCGATGAAACGGCCGGCGACACGCAAACCTACTGCGCGGAACATGGCGGCATCGCCGACGCCGCCGTCACCCTGAACGGCGAGGATTCCGTTTACGAGTGCGAAGGTTTCCGGCTACCGACCGAGGCCGAATGGGAATACGCGGCCCGCGCCGGAACGACGACCGCCACTTATGCCGGCGACCCGACGCTGATCACCTGCGAGCCGGTCGATCCGCTGCTGGATGGGATCGCCTGGTATTGCGGCAACTCCAAGAAGCAGACCCACCCGACCGGTAGCGGCAAAGCGGCCAACGATTGGGGTTTGTTCGATATGCTCGGCAACGTCGCCGAATGGACCTGGGATTGGTATCAAAACGATCTAGGCGGCGCGGCGACCGACCCGGAAGGGCCGAGCGACGGCCATTTCCGCGTCGTGCGCAGCACACCATACCGCTGGCTGGGGGCGGCGCGGACGCGGGCCGCCTATCGCACCGGCCACACGCCCGATTACCGGCTTCACCTGATCGGCCTCCGGCCCGTGCGCACTTTGCCCGCGGATGCCCCGCGGCTAATGCCTTCTCCCGTCCTCGCGGCGCCGATCGCGGTATCCTTGCCGAAGGCGGCGACCGACTGGCCCGATGAACTGCCGTTCGCGTTCACCCGGCCGGCGGTCGGCGATCCGCTGACGCCCGAGGAGATTTCAACCTTCACGGAAGCCGTCACTAATTTTTATGCGACCAGCCAATTCTTCCCCCGCATGTTGTGGGTCGGCCACGGGATGAGCGAGGACAACGGGCAGGGCTGGCCCGACTACAAATTGCAGGTTCAGGACGTGACGTTGACCAAGAGCGAAGGCGTGGTGACCTTCACCCACACCGGCCCGTCCGACAACCTGATGATCAGCACCGGCCGGTTGTTCAACAACGTGGCCGCGCTCTACCTGGCTTCCGGCGACGCCACGATGCGCCGGATTCTGGTCACCCATTCGAAAGGCATCAAGGCCTTGATCCAGGGCATGACCTTTACCGCCGACGATCCGGAGCCTTTTCTGATGCCGCGCACGCCGTTCCCTGCCAATCACGCCTATACCGAGGAGGGCGGCCGACAGATCGTCGTCAATTACGACCCGGTCAAGCAGTACCGGTTCGATTGGAACGGGTGGACGATCCCCAACGATTACAATCCGTATTTCGGCCCGATGTGGATCCGCAACATGCGCAGCAAGGATGACGTGCCGCACATCTATCGCACGATTCCCTTGCTGATGCGTCTTTCGACCGACGCCCCCGACCAGGATGTCCGCGACGCCGCGGCCGAGGCGCTGGAATACCTGGTCGGCTTCACCCGCGATATCGTCGAGACCGGTTATTACATCCGCACCAAGGACGAATGGGGCAATACGTTCATCCCGATGAACATGGACTATCCCTTCCTGGTCAACGACCTGGCGACATTCGAACTCTACACTGATCTGGTGCCCAGCGCCGAATGCGATCCGCGTTTGGCATCGGCGTTGATCGCCTACGGCGAGCCGCTGGGAGTCGATTGCGGCAACGGCATCGGCTGGATTTACGAGGTCATCGCGGCCTATCAGCATTACTTCAATTGGGCGATCATTCGCTATTTCCACATCGCGGCCGCGCACCAGGCTTTGATGACGGGAAACAACGACATCGCTTACGACTTGCTGACGGGCCTGACGCGTCGCGCCGACGACATGATGGAAGGCTTCGGCAACTGGGAAAACAGCCTCGACTACGTGCCGGATCAGGCGGCGTTTTTGCTGGCCGCGGCGACCGTGGGGTTGCCGCTGACCGATGCAGAGGCGCGGTTGATCCAGGAGCAATACACAACGGCCGTCACCCATTACTCCGCCTGGGCTTATTGGGATCCGTGGGATCCTTCGGTCCCCGACGGCGAGATTCCTTTCCGGCCGGATCGCGCGATTTCACCCGAGGAACGGGCCGTGCGGTGGGAGGATATGTCGTTCCTGCTGGAATATTGCTATTCGCCGTTCCGCAATCCGGCGGGCGCCCAAGTAGTGGATTGCGACGTGATTCTCGATCCGGAGCAGTGGTAAACCGGGGCGCTGGGCAAGGCTGAAAGAAGGTTTGTCCGTCTGTCGTTTCTCTTGCATTCTTTTCTCATTCTACCGGAACGGCTGAAAGCCGGCCGGACGCAGCGGAAAAAAGAAAATTCGTTGCATTCGGCGATCGGTGTATGGTAGTTAAAAAGAGACGCGCTGCCGGGATGGTGGGATGTAGGATAGGGGAGGATAACAAACCATCCGGCAGCGCGGTGGGTTCCTGAAAACGCCGTCAAGGGTCGATGACAATCTTGGAAGAAATTCGCCGTTGTAACGCTAAGTTGTAAAATCACTCGACGGCGTCATCGTTTTCTTTCCTGCTCACAATATAATCATCGGTCGGTTGGTGTATAGAGCATTAGAAAAATTATGGGCCGATTTGCACATTCAATTGTAAAGTACGCTTATCTAAATAATACTCATTATCGACGTTATTTTGCCTGAATCCCGAATCGGTCGAAAATGGATGAAACAGAATAACGTCGCAGCCGTTTTGTCGAATTGATTCAAATCTCGTGAGCTTTCATTGAGATAGGTAAACCTTGCCTGCCGGCGGGTGGTCAACTTTGCCGACGAAAAAAGAAGTTCTCACGCGCAACGAGCTGAAAAACAGCGACTGTCAAAAAAATGTCAGGCAGGAAACTATTTTCAAGCGGCGGCATTTTGACGTGGGAGGTGATTAGGCGAATCGGTCTAAATACATATAAAACCAAATAGATAGGCTGTTTTTTTGTTTTGACTTGAGTGCCGAAGATTAAAATCTCGCTTGATTTCCCAAGTATAAACGCCCAATCTGTCGGAAGTTTGGCGTTTTAATTGGCTTTTGACCGCTGCTTTTTCTCGTCAAATCCTTGTCGAACGAATGCGAAAATGTAAAAAAACAATAAAAACAATAGGATAGGTGCATTTCTATTTCCTTTTCGCATTTTGGCATATTAATTGAACATATATCGAACCGTCTCATGATGCAAAGGCTTATGGTTCGTTATTCGGCGAATCAAAAACGCTATTTATATGCTCAGGAGGATGACATGAAACGGTTGATTTGGGTGGCGATTTTCATGGCGGTCGCTTTGATCGCCGGTTGCGGGGAGGATGTTGCCACGAGCCCCGAATCTTCCCTTGACGAGTTGACCGCGGAAGAGGCGGCGAAAATCGCACCGGACCTCGAAGACGCTTTGCTGGCCGACGGACTGGTGGACATCATCGTCCAGGCCGATCCGCAAACGATCTTCGAAAAGGAAATCAGCCCGGCCGCTCAGCAACGGCTGTTGGATCCGGCGGTCATCTGGAAAGCCAGCCTCGACGGCGCGGTGATCTGGAAATTTACTCCCGAGCAGGCGGTCATTTGGAAAATGAGCTTCGACCGCGCAGTGATTTGGAAGCTGGTCGACAAGCTCAACGCTTCCGGATACGCGATCGACGAAGTATTCGACTCGATTCACGCCTTCAAACTGACGGCGGACCGCGCCGTGGTGCGGGATTTGGTGAAGCTGGACGAAGTGTCCTACATCACTCCCGACCGCGACGTTCAGGTTTCGTCGCTTAGTCTGACCAACAGCACCCTGGGCATGGATATGGTGCAGGTGCGGACCAACGCCACGAACTTTAACGGCCTGACGGGCGAAGGCGTGGCGGTAGCGGTCGTCGATTCCGGCATTGACGCCACCCAGGGCGATTTCGGCGGCGCCAGCGGCAGCCGGATCGTGGCCGTGAAGAACTTCTCCACCGAAGGCACGATCACAAACGTCGCCGACAACTACGGTCACGGCACCCACGTCGCCGGTTTGATCGCCGGCAACGGCCGCGATTCCTACATCAAGGGTTACAACACGACCTTCGAAGGCGTCGCTCCCGAGGCCAAGCTGGTCGTGGCCAAGGTTTTGAAGAGCGACGGCTCGGGTTCGGTCAGCAGCGTCATTTCGGCGTTGCAGTGGATCCTGTCGATTCGCTCGACCTACAACATCCGCGTCGCCAATCTGTCGCTCGGCCTGCCGCCGATGGATCCGTGGTCGCTCGATCCGCTTTGCCAGGCCGTGGAAAACGCGGTGGCCAACGGTTTGCTGGTCGTGGTCGCGGCCGGAAATTACGGCTATTACAACGGCAAGACGCTGTACGGCGTCGTCGCCTCGCCGGGCATCACGCCCTCAGCGGTCACCGTCGGCGCCAGCGATAGCCGGGACACCGTGTTGCGGCAGCAGGATCCGAACGGCCACAACGACAACGTGGCGTTCTTCAGCTCGCGCGGCCCGACGGCCTGGAACGGTCTGGCGAAGCCCGATTTGCTCGCCCCGGGCGTCGAGGTCATCGCCCCCTTGGCCGACGGCAGCACCCTGGCCGCCTCCTATCCGAACCGGATCGTCGATGCTTGCACGTACGGTGGCACGCCGTGCGGCCGCGCCAACGCCGACTACTTCAAAATGAGCGGTACCAGCATGGCCGCTCCGCTCGTCGCGGGCACCGCGGCGTTGCTCTTGCAGGCCAATCCTTCCCTGACCGTCAACGCGACCAAGGCCATACTGATGCTGACGGCCGAACCGCTCTTCTACGAGACGAGCCCGGCTTCCTGCTATACCAACGAAAACTGGCGCAACGACGCGAATTGCCGGGCGATTCCGGCGATCGAACAGGGCTCCGGCCTGCTCAACGTGCCGGGCGCCTCGTTCCTGGCTCTATCCGTCCGACAGGACACCAACCTGCTGCACGCGGGCGACACTTGGTTGTTGGACGAGAGCGTCGAACCGATCACCGTCTTCTCTTCGACCGGTGACGAAGTGATTTGGAGTCAAGGGTTGGCCTGGACGGGCATCACCGTCTCGGGCGAAAACCTCTACAATCTGTTCCAAGGTTCTTATCAGCCGGGCGTAGTTTGGGGGACCGGTTTGGCCTGGACCGGCATCGTAATCGGTACCGACCCAGTGTTCACCCCGATTATCCGCAGCCTCTGGGCTTCTTCCTTCGTTTCGCCGCAAAGCCTGGACGGCAACAATCGGGTACTGGGCGGTTACACGTACGATTGGGAAGCCACTCCCGATTATTCCAATCAGTCGGATGAGTGGTTCCCGCAAGGCTGAACCCGCAACCCGGGATTCGCCCGAATCCCGGTCGATTGCCTGACGGTCGGTCCGAGCCGCTCGGACCGGCCTTTTTTTATGCCAGGCGTGTGGCGGCGGGATTAAAAGATTTTTCGGCCGGCGCGGGGATGCAGGCGCAGCATCATCCCTTCGACAAACCAGATCGGGTTCTCCACCGGCTCATTCTGGTCGGTGCTTGCGGCCGGCGACCAATCGGCGATCGCGCGTTCGTCGTGCAGCATCAGCGGCGGCGGCAGGCGGTGGCTGCGGCGATAGGCTTCCATGGCCGCCTGCGTCTGTTTGGTGATCAGCGGCGTCAAATCCATCAGGTGCTGGTGGCCGTCGCTGAAGCCGTAAAACACTTTTTGCTCTTCGAGCGGCAGGCGGGCGAAAATTCCCAGCCGCTCGCCGCTCGGCGCGGCGTTGTCGCGCAGCACCAGCCGGCCGCCGACCAGCATCCGATAGCCGACCTGCCGCGGCGGCATGCCGGAATAGTGCGCGGCCAGAAACGCCGCTTCCATCAAACCCAACCGTGAGGAATCCGTCGGCAGCAGAACCTCGGTGCCGTTCGGCGTGTCGGTCACAAGTTTGGCCAGTTCACGGCCCATCCGGTTGACCAACAGCGCCCGGTGCGTCAGAACCTGCTCCAGGCGAAAAGTCTGTGGCCCGACCAGAAAAACCAACATGGCGATAACAATGATTTTACGGCGTCGCGACATTCCGAACGAGAAAAGGTCGGCCACCCAGATCGCCAGAAAGATCAGCGAGGGATAGAGCGCCGCCCAGGCCGTCGTGCGGGCGGGCGGGCCGGGCAGTTCCAGGTTTGTCGCGGCCGGCAACAGGGTCAGCAGGGCGAGCAGCGGCCAGATCGCCAGGCGCGGATGTTTGCGAAACCCGGCCATGGTGGCGGACATCAACGCCGCCGAGAGCAGGGCGATGAACACCGGTCCCAGCCATTCCGGACCGCGTGGCATCGTCGGATCGACCGGCAGAAACCAACCGCGTAGCAACCAGGCTGCGTGGATCGGAAAACGCGATGGCGTCCACTGCCGCAAATTTTCAAGGTACAGCACCGGCCGGCCGAACGAGTTCATGTAATAGGCGATCAGGACGACGCCGGCCAGCGAGGCGAGCGGCGCGGCGATCCGGCGCGGCCAGGGGTTTTCCTCGGGCTTCCGTGGGCCGGCGAAAGCCGTTAACAGCACCGCGGGGAGCACGATCAACCCGGCGACATCACAGGCGGCCGCCAGAAACGAAAACAGCAGGACCGGAAAAAGCAGGCGGATCGGGCCCTCTTGCTTCATCAACAGGGTAAACGCCATGGCCAACAAGGTATAACTCATCGCCAGGATCACCGCCAAGGAAGACAATCCCGCGACGGTGCCGGCGGCGATCGGATGCAGCGCTGCCAGGAGAATCGCCGGCCAGACCATGGAACGGTCGGGTTGCCAGAGGCGTAAAAGAAAGAACAGGAGATACAGCGCCGCCAGATGGGCGACGATGACGGCGAACAATTGGATCGATGGATTGTTACCCAGCCAGCGGAATAATACCGCGACGGTCAGCAGCGACACCGGGGCGGTGCGGCTGAGCGCCTGGTTCAATTCGGGGCCGCCCAGAACTCCTGCCATATCGAGCCGGTCGGGCGCCAGACCGCCAAGCAGTTGAGCGGCGGCGGCCAGCACGAAATCGTCGGCTTCGCGAAAACCGTGCCGGAGCAACGGCGAATAGACGAGAACGACCAGAACGGCCAGTCCCAAGGCTGCCAGCAAGGTTCGGCCGCGTGGTGAAAGATGGCGGATCAGCTTCGCGACTCCCCACGGCGTTTGGCCAACCGGCGGCTGTTCGCCCAGATGCGAGCCGCCAGCCGGCGATGCTCGGGATATTTGCCGATCGCGCTTTCGTCGAGTTGGCGGTCGATGTCGTCGGTTTCGACCTCGATCGTTTCCAATGGCGGTGGCGCCGCGGGCATCCGCGTCAGCGGTTCGATGACGCCGGTGACGACGCGAAGTTTGGTCAGCTGCGCGTCGCCGGTCCGTTCGGCGATCCGCTCCAAAATCAGCGTCGCGTGCATTTTAATGTCGTGTCCCCAGGAGCTATCGACTGTTTTAATGACCAGTGTCCGGCCTTTGATTTCGACCGGCCGGCAGACTTCCGCCAGCCGCGCACCGACAATCTGTTCCCACAACGGAAACAGCCGGTGCCGCCCGATCAGCGATTCCAGCCCGAAACGACGGGCGACGGATTCGACCAGTTCGGCGGAATTGTGCACGTTTTTGCCGTATTTGGCTCCGCTCATCGCGCCTCCGGCGAGTATCATGCGATTAAAGCGGAAACGGGTAAAGCTGTTTTTCGCGGGCGAAACGGCAGTACGACGGGATCGGATGATGAAGTAAAGCCGATCATTGCCGGTTTCGGAAGCGCGTGATATTTTCACTGGCGTTTATCACCCGCAAGACAAGGATTTATCGACCATGAAGAACAGTTGGTTGCCGAAAGTCGACACGTGGCAGTACTACGTGCTGCTGGCCGGCGTGACCGGCGTGCTGCTCGGGCCGCTGGGCGGCCTGGCGGCGATGTACATGAATTTCAGCCTCGGCTTTTTCGTCGGCGGCCAGGTGCTGGTCGGCATCCTGGGCAGCGTCATCACCTTCCATTACGGGGCGCAAGGACGGCACGGCGCGAATTACATGCAGACCATGGCCGGCGTGCTCTCCTCGATGTGCGGCATGGCGGTGTTGGTGCAGGCGATGTACTGGCTGGGCATGACGCCGCCGCCGGCCTGGCAGATGGCGGTGTTTTTCATCGCGGTCGGCATGTTCGGCATCGGCCTGGGCGTAATCTATACGCCGCTACTGGTCGATCGCCTGAAGCTGACCTATCCGTCCGGCGCCGCCGTGGCGACGATCATCCGCGCGCTGACCGATCCCAAGCTGCTCAAGGTGTCGATCATGAAACTGGGCGGCGGCATTTTGGCCGGCGCGGGCGGCGGCGTGTTGACGGGCACCAGCATTCCGATGGGCGGCTTTTCGTCATCGACGCTGGGCGCCGGAATGATCGTCAGCCAGCGGATCGCCATCCCGGGGCTGGTGATGGGACTGATCGGCTACGCGATGACACCCACGCTCAAGGCCTGGGGCTGGATCGGCGCCACCGATCCCTTCCGTAAAATCGGCTTTTTGATCGCCCTGGCGATGATCCTGGGCGCTTCACTGGTCGACCTGACCCTGATCTTCTGGGAGGCGATCCAGCGGATCCGCGGTGCCATGAAGGAAAAGCCGGAAGAGACCCCCGCGAATCAACAGGTCAATTTCAAGATTTTCATCGGCTGGGCAATCTTCTGGGGCGTGATCGTGACCGTGCTGGCCAAGACGATGTTGCATCAGCCCATCGGCTTCATTCTGCTGGCTTTGGGACTGGTGTTGCTGTTTTTGCTCGTCAACGGCATCTCGACCGGTATCTCCGATTCGAACCCGATCTCCTCGGCGTTCGTGCTGAGCGTGCTGTTGATGTCGGTGCTGGGATTGAAAGACCCGGTGCTGGGCTTGTTCGCCGCCAGCATCCTGCTCATTTGCTGCTCGGTCGGCGTGGACATGCAACAAGCGCTGGCCACCGGCCGGCGGCTCGGCACCAGCCGGATGATCCAGTTTCATTTTCAGTGGGGCGGGGTGATCATCGGGGCCATTTTCTCGATGATGCTGGCCGGCGTGTTTTTTAAGGCCTATCCCGACTTGACGCTCAACGCGGTCCATCAGGAAGTGCCGAAGTGGCAATCGGCGATGACCTATAAGATCGTCGGCATCCTCGAGGACATCGGCAACCTCAAGCCGCACCAGATGTACGCGCTGATCATCGGGCTCGTTTACGGTGTCGCGGTACAGATCCTGCGCAAGCTGCTCAAGGACAGCGCGCGTTACCGTGAATTTCTGGCCCGGGCGAAACAGAGCGGCAGCGCCGCGGAGCGGTGGCGCGGGATCATTGCGGACTTCTGCATCGACGCGCTGCTGTTGAGCAGCCCGTACGCCTTTTCGTTCGGCGGTTTCGTCGACGTGCCGACGGTGCTCTGGTTCGCGGTGGGCGGCGTGATTTGTTCGTCGATCAATTTCTATTCGCAACAAAAGGTCAAGCCGGGCGAGGAAATGCCGGAGGAAATCGGCACGACCTTCCTGGTCGGCGGCGGGTTGATCGCGGGCGACGCGATTTACGCGTTGGCGATCGGTCTGGTGGGGTTGTTCGGCTTGTTGTTGGGCTGATCGCGGCTCGGTTTTGCAGGCCAGACGGGGCGATTGATGCGCGGCGGAGCTCTCGGAATTTTCATCGGACTGCTGGTCTTGCCGACGGCGGCGCTACTCTTGCTTTGGCCGGTTCACGGGCTCAACACGCATTATTACGCGATCCGCGACGAGCAGCCCGTGTTTTGCGCCACGGCCGTTTCCACCGACCTCTTCTATTCCGAAACCGGACTGTTTCAATCGCCGTGCCGGTACGCCTGGAACAGCAAATTGCACGGCGACAACGACAAAGTCCCCGAATTGGCGGCCGAGTGGGCGGGCTATTTACGGGTTCCACACGCCGGTTCCTACTACTTTGCCTCGAAAAGCCCCGGTGATTTTTCGCTCGATCTCGGACCGCATCGAATCACGCTGTCGCCGGACGAACCGGCCGCGCGGCCGCTCTATCTGACGGCGGGGCTTTATCGCCTGAACGCGCATTATCGCGGCGAAAACGGACCGATGCTGACTTGGAACCGATCGGCCGGTAATCAACGGCCGATCGATCTGCGGTATTTCTACCGCCGCCCGCCGGCGCCGTTGGCGACTACCCTGGCCGTATTGTCGTTCGTCGCGCTTTTTTTCGCCGAATTCTATTTTCTAGCGCGGCTGGCGCCCGCCCGGGCGGCCGCTTTGGGGGATTTCGTCTGGCGGCGGCGCTACGGCCTGGCGCTGGTGTTTCTTTTGGCGCTGGTTTTGGCGACGCGGCTCTATCAATACGATCGCATGCCGTTTGCCGGCGAATCGGGCGACGAATACAACGTCGCGCTCAACGGGTTGAACCTGGTCTACACCGGCGTCCCGTCCTCCTGGTCGATTTTAAAGGCTTATCAACCCGCCCAGAGAGAAAAACAGCCGATCTTCGGACGTAATTTTTCAATTGTCCGGCCGTTCTTTGATCACCCGCCCGGCCATTCACTGCTCACCGGAGTCTGGTTGCGAATCATGGGCGTCGGCTATGACGAGCGCTACGAGCATTACTTCGAAAACAAGGCGCGCCTCGTGCCGATCGTCGCGACGGTGTTCAATGCCTTATTGCTCTTTTTCCTGGCGTGGCGGGTCTGCGGCCGGCGCGACCTGGCCTTGCTGGCGGTGCTGGTGTTCGCGCTCTATCCACCGGCCATGTTCAGCGGCCGGCTGTCCAAGGAAGAAAATTTTCTCATCACGTTTTTTCTGCTCGCGCTCCTGGGAGTGGAAAATTATCTATCGACCGGCAAGCCGAGCCGCCTGCTCCTGGCCGCTGTCGCCGCCGGTGCGGCTTGTCTTTTCAAGGTGTCCGGATTGGCGGTGGTCGGCGGCGCGGCCGGGGTGCTCATCGCGGCGCGCCGGTGGCGGGCGGCGTTGTGGGTGGGCGCGATCGGCGCGGTGTTTTTTGGTTTGTATTTCGCCTACGGCGCTTACTACGACTGGTCGACTTTTCTGCGCGTCTTCGCCGGGCAGGCCAATCGCCAGTTCAGCAAGGTCGGCGGCTCATCCCTGAGCACGCAGGGGTTGTGGGCGCTGCTGACTTATTCCGCGCCGGTGCGAAAAAACTTTTTCTCGCTGACGCATCTCTGGTTTTGGCTTGGCCTGTTTTTCTTCTGGCGCGAACAAAGCAAGCTCCCGGAGGACCGGCGCTGGCGAGTGGATCTGGTCGTCTGGCCGGCGCTGATCTACCTGGCGTTCATGGCGATCACCATTAGCTCGGATCTGCCTTACGGCTGGTATCGCATCCCGTTTCTGCCGTTTTTCGCGATCGCCGCGGCCTGGTATCTCGATCGATTGTTGCGTGAGGGCCAAACCCCGCCGGCGGTTTTATTCTGCTTGCTGCCGTTGAACGACGCCCTTTACTGGGGCTGGCTCGCGCCGGCGACGCACCACCGACTGACCTACCGGCTGGCCAACCTGGTTCCCGTAGGCTTGCTGGTGTTGGCGCAACTGTTGCCACCGCGTTATCGACCGGCCGCGGTGAAGGTTGTTTCCTGGGTGGCGGTCGGCGCGGTTTGCATCCTGACGATCGTCAGCCTGTTCCGCCGCTGGTACCTTTACGATCTGGAATACTGAAAGGGGGATTCGCCGTGTCCAACGGGCGCAAAATCCTGTTGCTCTGTTGGACCCTCTGGCCGCTCATTTGCTTCTTCCTGTTTTTCGCTGTGGTGGTGGGATTCGCCGTCACGAGCATCTACCGCGAACAGACGAGCGCCCGCGCCGACCAGTCAGCCGTTGCCGTCGCTCCGCTTGATCTGGCTGCTGCTGATCCTGTTTTTCAACATGTTTTGTATGCCGGTTTATTGGTACCTGTACATATGAAAACCGCGCCCGTTGCCGGGCGCGGTCGGTTGAAACGAGGATTTTTTCAAACCGCGACGGCTAGTGAATGCCGTGCATCCACTTCTTCAATGTCTTGACCAGGAACAGCAGGATGATCGTCGCGCCGCCGGCGGTGGCCACCGGAATCATGAAGAAGGTCGCTTTGGCCATCGTGTCGTATCGACCCGCGAACAAGCCGCCCACCAAATTGGCCGCGAAGTTCGACAGGAACCAGGTGCCCATCAGGAGCGACGCGAAGCGGACCGGCGCCAACTTGGTGACCATCGACAGGCCGACCGGCGACAGGCAAAGCTCGCCCAGCGTGCACATGACGTAGCAGCCCACCAGCCACAAATAGGTGACCTTGGTCTCCGGGCCGCCTTTGTCCACCAGCGCGCCGGCAAACAGCATAACGACCATGCCGAGGGTCAGCATGCTCAGGCCGAAGACGAATTTCACGGGGGTCGAAGGTTCGCGGCCGGCTTTCGCCAGGCGGATCCACATCGAGGAGAACAGCGGCGCCAACACAAAGATCAGGAAGGGATTGACCGATTGGAACCAACTGGCCGGAAATTCCCAGTTGATCAGCGGAAGCATCCGGTTGGTGGATTTGTCGGCGAACAAGGTCAGCGAGCTGCCGGCCTGCTCGAAGGACGCCCAGAAGAAAATGACGAAGAACGCCATGATGAAGATTACCGCGATGCGGTGTTTTTCTTCGGTCGTCAGCGGCGCGTGTTCCGCCGCGCCCTTGGCCTGATAACCAGGTTTCATCCCGGCGTCGCCGAGGTATTTCTTGCCGCCGAGCAGGTACATGCCCAACCCGGCCAGCATGCCGACGCCGGCCGCGGCGAAACCGTACTGCCAGCCGATCCGCTCGCCCAGCGTGCCGCAAATCAGCGGCGAGAAAAGGGCGCCCAGGTTGATGCCCATGTAGAAGATGGTGAACGCTCCGTCGCGGCGCGGATCGTTTTGTTCGTACAGCTGCCCGACCGTCGTGGAAATGTTCGGTTTGAAAAAGCCGTTGCCGATGATCAGGAAACAGAGGCCGAGGTAAAACAGGGTCTGCCCCGCGAACGTGGCGCCGGCGTCGCCGGCCCCTGAAACCGCCGCGACTGCCAGGCAGAATTCGCCGATGGCCATGATCAGGCCGCCGATGAAAATGCTCTTGCGCTGTCCCAGGTAGCGGTCGGCCAGGTAGCCGCCGATCAGCGGCGTCATGTAGACCAGGCCGGTGTACCAGCCGTAGATCGAGCCGGCCTTTTCGGTGTTGAACAGCAGGTACTTGGTCATGAAGAGCACGAGGATGGCGCGCATGCCGTAATAGCTGAAGCGCTCCCACATTTCGACGCCGAAAAGCAGATACAGACCGGGCGGATGGCCGTTGGTTTTCGCTACGGGTTGAGCCATTTCTCTCTCCCTTTCGCAGGTGCGGTAGATGAAAAAGATGTTTTGACTTTACTAGGATAGGAACGGGGAGAAGTCAATGCGATTTGCCTCTGCGGAGGTTCTCTGATTGATGTGGATAGATTCTTCGGTCAAGGGCCACAGAATGAAAACGACCGATAATCTGTAAAGTGAGCAACCGCTCATCGGTCATTTTTAATATGTTCTTGCGCAGAAAAACTGACACCGGATGCAAAATTTCCTCTTGTTTTTTGTCTAGATGCATGCTATTGGCAAAATCGCGGCACTAAGAATCTGTATTTCCAGTGGGGCTGGGAAGGGGGATAAGACTGTAAGGAGTCCCCGATGCCCTGGAAAAATCTGCCGCGACCACTGCAATTTTACATCATCTTTTTAATCACGGCCGCCGCTGCTGTTTTCTTTCAACAAGTGCACTTCATGGCCGCCGCGCCGCTGACCTGGTCGCTGATTCTCTATATTCTGCTTTCCATTCTAACCGCCCGCATCAATGTGAAGATTCCCTACACCGACGTTCATTTTTCGATGGATACGGCGTTCGTTTACGCGATTCTGATGCTCTACGGCGGCTTGCCGGCGATGGTGGCGGATTCGGCGAGCAAGATCATCAACACCATGCCGCACATCAAGCAGCAGACCTGGTACAAGGTTCCCTTCAACGTCGCGTCGGGGTTGTTGTCGGTCTTCGCGGCCGGCCAGGTCTACTATCTGTTGTTGCCGAACAACCCGACGTATAGCGGCTATCTGCTGCCGCTGGCCTGCATGGCCATGGCGTATTTCCTGGTCAATTCGATCACCGTGGCGGTGGCGATCAGCCTTTCCACCGGGATGAACGTGATCAAGCTCTGGGTGGAAAATTTTCTGTGGACTTCCATCGGCTTTTTCGCGGCGTTGTCGATCGCGGTGCTAATTTACCTGCTCGATTTCACCATCGGCGCCCTGGCGTTTCTGGTCAGCCTGCCGATTCTGGGGCTCGTCTATTTTTCGCAGCGCGTTTACCTCCGGCAGGAGGAAGACGCCAAGGCGCACATCAACCAGCTCGAAGCGATGCACATGAGCACCATCGAGACGCTTTCGCTGGCCATCGACGCCAAGGACCAGATCACCCACGGTCACGTGCACCGGGTCACGGCCTACGTCACCAAACTGGCGGAATATCTCGGCGTGACCGCCCCCGAGGAAATGCAGGGGTTGCGCTTCGCGGCGCTGGTGCATGATATCGGCAAAATCGGCATTCCCGATTTGCTGCTGGCCAAGCCGGGGCGGTTCACCCACGAGGAGATGGACCGGATGCGCATGCACCCGGTGATCGGCGCCCAGATCGTCAAGGCGGTGTCGACCGATTTCCCCATCACCGACATCGTGCTGTGTCATCACGAGCGGTGGGACGGCACGGGCTATCCGCGGCGGCTGAAAGGCGAGGCGATCAACCGTTTCGCCCGCATGTTGGCGATCTGCGACGTCTACGACGCCCTGCGCTCCGACCGGCCTTACCGGCGGGCGATGTGCAAGGAAAAGGCCGTCAACATCATTCGCGACGAACGCGGCGGCGCTTTCGATCCGGAAATCACCGACGTCTTTTTGACCCACTTGGAGGATTTGGAGGCGGCGGCGGCCGAAGAGGATCGCCGCCTGGAAGCGCTGACATTTTCGACGCCTTCGTCGACCGACGGTTTGGACGTCGTGCACAATTACAACCCGCTGGAGTTGTACGGCCAGATTTCCTACACGCAACAGGAAGTGTTCTTGCTTTACGAGACGGCCCAGTTGGTCGGCTTGAATCTGCCGGCGCAGGAGCTGGCGGCCAAGCTGATGACCAGCGTCGGCAAATTGATCCCCTACAACACCGCCATCGTGTTTTTGACCGACACCGCCGAGGATCATCTCGAGCCGCTGTACGTCGATTCGCGCGATGCCGGCGCGTTTTCCGGTTTCCGCATCGCGTTCGGGCGCGGCATGTCCGGCTGGGTGGCGCAAAACGGCCAGCCGATGCGCAACGTCGACCCCGTGGCCGAACTGGGCGAGTTGGATATCGCCGACCAGAAATACCGGACCATGCTGTCGGTGCCGCTGCGATTCGACGGGCGCACGGTCGGCGTGGTCAGCCTGTACTCCGAGAAAAAGGATTTCTACCAGGATCGCCACCAGGATCTGCTCATCAAGCTGTGCAGCATGGTCACCCCGGCCGTGGTCGGCGCGCTCAAGAGCGAAGAAATGATGTCGGAGGATTTGATCGATCCCCTCACGCACCTGGGCAACGTGCGCGCGATGAAGCACTACTTCGAGGGCGAATTGATCGGCCACCCGCGACAGGAAGCCTATTCACTGTATTTGCTGGATTTGCGCGGCTGGCGGCAGATCAACCAGCGTTACGGGCATGAGACCGGCGATCGCCTGTTGCAGACGCTGGTCAGCGGCGTCACCGGCGTACTGCGTCCCGAGGATCGCTGCTTCCGTTGCGGGGCGGACGAACTTGCCGTCGTCGCGCACGGCGCCGACAAACAAGGCGCGATGGCGCTCACGGTGCGGCTGCGGCGTTCGATCACGCGCCTGGGCGTCAAGGTGGCCGGAGGCGTGCTCTCGCCCGATGTGGCGATCGGCTACGCCTCGTATCCCGAGGACGGCATCACGCCCGAGGAATTGTGGCGTGTCGCCGACAGCAACCTGTACAAGGACCAGATGCGTAGCGCGGTGCCCGCAAAGGATTGGCACAATTCAATGGCGCCGGCCAGCGGATCCTGATCCGTCGATCCTTGTTTACCCGCCGCGGTTGCCCGATAATAGCCGCCATGTGGAAACTGCTGACGCGCTTCGGCGAAGCCGGCGAAGCCGATTTCCCGCTCCTCGACGAGTTGACGATCGGCCGCGCGCCGGATAACGCCATCTGGCTCGACGACCCGCTGGTGTCGCGCCGCCACGCCCGGATTTATCTCGCGGGACAGGCCGCGTTCGCCGTCGATCTGCAAAGCGCCAACGGCGTTTTTCGCAACGGCGAACGGTTGACCGACCCGGTCGAATTGCGGCCCGGCGACGTGCTGCTGATCGGCGGCTACAAGCTGCTGGTGACCTGGTCGGGGCAGGGGCCTGCCCCCGCGCCGGCCGGCGATGAGTCGCTCGACCGGACGTTTCACCTCACCACGCAACGGCCAGGAGCCGGGGAACTGGAATCGCCGTCGGCAAAGAAAAGCGATGAACCTTTGGCGGCGAAACGCGCGGCGCCGCGTCCGCGGGCGGGCTGCCTGCTGCCGCTGCTCGCTCCAGTCTTGCTCTGGCTGGCGTTAAGGCTCTGGTAACCAAAGATGACTGACGAACGAACCCGACTCGAGGATACGACGGTACGCGAATCCACCGCCCATCTGCGGGAAAAGGCCGGGCGGCGGCGCGACGAAGCGCCGCAATGTCCTTACCTGCTGGTGATGACCGGGCGGATGAAGCATAAAAAGATCCTGCTGCTCGCCGGGCGGACGCTGATCGGCCGCGACCCGTCCTGCCACCTGGTACTCGACGACCCGTGCGTTTCGGCGCGGCATCTGCGGCTTGTCCGCCGGCCGGAAGGGGTTTACGGCGAGGACCTCGACAGCGCCAACGGCACGCTCGTCAACGGCCAGCCGCCGGAAGCGACGCAACCGTTGCGGCACGGCGACCGTCTGCAAATCGGCCGCACCGAACTGGAATTCCGTTATCCGACCGCGACGATTATTCCGAATGGTACCGATTGAAGAGACAATGCCAGCGGCCGAGGCTGAACCAGTAGTCGATCGCCGGCCGCGTCAGCGTCTCCCGATGTAACGGGCAAAGCGCGTTTTGGCTGGCGCCCAGACGGGTCAGGTCGACGTTCAAGCGGGTGCGCGCGCCGCCGGGTTCGTCGAGCTTCGGATTGAAGATAATCACCAACAACGGCGGGCGATCGTCCGGGTAGCGGATGGAATAGGCCTCCTGGACGTCCCAGATTTCGCGGCCCTGCTCGTAGCAGGTTTCCCATAACGCGCGGTCGAGAGCGATCTGGTGCTGGTAGCAATCCTCGCGCGTCGAAGCGTAATAGACATCGTCGATTTTGGTCACGACCAGGACCGCCAGGATCAAGATCGCCAGCAGAAAGACCAGATCGACCGCCGTGAATCCGCGCGTGTTCATTATTCGAGTTTCAACACTCCGTCGCCCATGATGAAGAGCCGCCGGTAATTGTAACGGTCCGCCCGCGGCAGGTTTAAAATGAATTGCTCCTCGCCTTCGATCAGCGAGTAAACGTACGGTTCGCCGGTATCCAGGATCGTCGGCGGCTCCGGCAAGTATTTTGGCACGAGCCCTTTCAATTCCTTGGGAAATTGACCGTCGTTCTCATTGGCGTACAAAAAAATCTTCGAGGCAATATAGGTCATCTGCAACGAGGGATCGCCCATCTGTTTGAAGCGTTTGAGTTCGTTGACGGCCGGCAGGCCCGCCCGGTCGATGTAGTGGTTCATGTAGATGAGGGTACCGAGCAGCAGCAGGATGAGGACGATGTACCAGCCGTTGATCACCTCCAGCGCCGCTTCCAATTTCGTTTTCTTCTTTTTGGTGTCGTCGGCTTTGCGGTGCCGCAATTCGAGGTATTCGCGCGTGTCGTCGTCGGCGATTTCCACCGCCGATTCCAGGGTGCAGGCGGGACAGATGACCTTGTCTTCCTCGTCGAAGCGCATGCACTGGCCGCAGATCGGTTTGCCGCAACTCGTACACTCGTAGAGCGCGTCCTCGTTCGGGTGAAAAAAGCACCGAGTCATGCCGCGCGGCTCCTTACCGCTGATTAATCGATGAAGAATATTTTGCCCGACTTCGCGACATCAATCAACACGGTCGCCGGGGATCGCCAACATGCGTTTGCGTTGGGCCGCCTTGGCATCAAGCGGCAACACCACGGTAAAGGCGGTGCCGTGATCGATCCGACTGGCGAAGTGAATGTCGCCGCCCAGCCATTCGACGATCATCCGGCTGATCGGCATGCCCAGGCCGAGGCCGTCGTGATGCGTGTCCAGCCGTTCGATCTGCTGAAAACGATCGAACACCTTGTGCGCGTCCTCCGCCTGAATGCCGATGCCGGTGTCCGCGACGACCAGCCGCGCCATCGATTCCAGGCCGCTTTCCACCAGATCGAGGCGAACGGTGATGCGGCCCTTCTCGGTGAACTTGATCGCGTTGCTCAGCAGGTTGGTGACGACTTGCACCACCCGGTCGGCGTCGACGACCACCGCGCGCAGGCGGGGATCGTTCTTCAGATTGATTTCGAACGCGAGCCCCTTCTGGATGATCGAGAGTCGATACGCCTCGCAGGTCTGCTGCACCAGGGCGATCAAATCGGTCTTTTGGAAATGGAACTGAATCCGGCCCGCCTCGAGGCTCGAAAGGTCGAGCAGGTCGTTGATCAAGCGGGTCAGCCGGAGAGCCTCGCTCTGCATGATGCGCAGAAAACGTTCGCGGCCGCGTTCGGTCAGCGGCAGGTTTTTCGTCAACAGCGCCTCGGCGCTGGCGCTGATGGAGGTCAGCGGGGTTTTCAATTCGTGCGAGACGAGGCTGAGGAAGTCGTCCTTGTTTTTATCGAGTTCGCGCAGTTTTTCCAGGGCGATTTCCAGGTCGGCGGTGCGTTCGCTGATCCGCTTCTCCAGGTTGAGGTTGAGTTGCATGATTTCCTGGTCGGCCTTTTCCAGGGCGCCCTGCTTTTCCTCCAGTTCGCCGCGCGCCTGGACCAGCTTGAAGGTCATTTCCGAAAATTTTTCGCTCAGAATGCCGATTTCGTCCATCCGAGCGGCGGCCAACTGAATCGGCTGGCGGCCGTCGAAGGTTTCCATGTCGGTGGTGAGTTGCTCGAGCGGATGCGTCAGGTTCCGCGCCAGCCAGCGCGACATCAGGATCGCGATCAGGCACAGCGCGAGAAAGAAGGCGAGGGCGATGAAGCGCAGTTCGGCGATCGCCGAGTCGAACTTGGCGCGGACGTCGGTGGTGAAATCGTCCTGGAAGCGCTGCGCCGCGCTCTGCCAGACCTGACTTTTCTCGCGCGGCTGCGCGTAGAGCAGGGTGTAGCCGACCGGCGGCAGCGGGGCGGTCGCCGTGACGTACCCGTGCTGCAACTGACGGTTCACGACGTCGATCTCCCGGCCGTTGTAGGCCAGGAAATCCGGCGAGGAACTGGCGGTCAGGTTGCCTTCCTCGTTGAACAACAGGACGATGCCGGGCGTATTGTCCAGCAGCCGCATGAACCGCTGCAGAGTGCGATCGAGGTCGCCCTGGCTGTCCTGATAAAGGTTCTGCCAGCCGGCGGCGAGCGAGGCGGCGTTGGTGTGCAGCGTCATTTCCAGGTCGTTCTGCAGGGCCAGGTTCAGCAGTTGCGTTTTGCGTTCGGCGTAGTCGCCGGCATCCTTGGCCGTCAGCAGGCGTGTCGAGTTCAGCATTTCACTGAGCAGCAGAAAAAGCGAAATGATGGGAATGACCGCCAGCAGCATGGTCCAGAAGAGGATGCGGTTTTGCATCGCTTGCGTTCTTCTCGTCTGGCTGCCTTCAGGCATCACCGGCTCCTACCAGGGAATCGGCTCCAACGGCCGCGGCACGATCACTTCCGTTTCCGGCCGCAACTGCCGGACTCGTTCGGCGAACGGAACAGGGTCGCTGCCCGGAATGTATTTGTCCATTTCCGTCAGCGGCCGGGAAAAATCCTCGAAATGGAACGGAAAAACCCGGCGCGGGCGAATCCGGGAGAACAGGCGCTGGATGAAATGCGGCGTGTATTGGTGGCCCGAGACGCAGATCCAGGCGTCGTCCACCGCGCATTCCGGCAGGAGGTTGTCGATCAGGTTGGCCGTGCCCTGGTGAAAAAGAGTCCGCCCGCCGGCCCGCACGAAGGCCAGCAGCGGCGGTTCGCCGTGGCGGTATTTCCAAACCCAGAGCGGCGGTTTACCGTTTGGGTCGATGCGGCCGGGAAACGGCACCTTGCCCAGCGCCACCCGGCCGTGGCGGGTTTTCACGGTTTCGACGGCAAACGGGCCGATCGTGAAATTCTCGCCGCCGGCCAGCACTTGCGGGCAGCCCGGCAGGCCGTGCAGGCGCAGCAGGGTGTCGACGCTTTCGTTGCCCCAGACCGGCACGCCCAATCGGCCGGCGATGTACGGCGTGTCCTGCGAGTGGTCGGAATGCGCGTGGGTGATCAGAATGCCGCAGACCTCGCCTTCCAGGCCGGCGAGGTACCGGTCGATTTTTTCGGTGTCCGGCCGGATCGGCCGCGTGAACGAGGCCCACTTGTCGAGCCGCGACAGATGCGGATCGATCAGCAGGATTTTCCCGTCTTGAGCCAGCTCAAGACTCGCCGTCCCCAGCCATTTCGCGGTAGCCATCGCGCTCTCCGGTTTTGCAGACATGATTAATATACCACTCCGTGTCGGCGAGAATCCCGTGCAAAATGCGCGCCTCGCGCAGCGACGGGGCGGCGCGCGAATAAAGGCGCCGCAGGACGCGCATGTTGCGCTCCGGATTGTGGCGATCGATGAAGCCGACCTCGAGGTAGATCCGGCGCATGTGTTCGTACAGGCGCTGCAGTTGATCGTGCGAGGCCGGATGATGCTTGTCGATCTGCGGCGACACGTCGGCGGCACGGCTGAACAGCTCGTAGGCGAGAATCACCACCGCCTGCGCCAGGTTTAGGCTGCGATGGCCGGGGTCGGTGGCGATCTCGACCAGTTGATTGCACAAGTCCAGCTCCGGCTTGGACAGCCCGCTGGTCTCGTTGCCGAATACGATGGCCGCGCGCCGATCGCCCGCCAGTTGCGGCAGCAGCCAGTCGGCCAGGGCGCGCGAGGTGCAGAAACGCTCGCGAAACTTGCCGATCCGGCGGGTCGTGCCGATGACGTAGTGAAAACCGGCGAGCGCCTGTTCCAGGTCGTCGAAGCGTTCCGCCCGTTCGACGATGTCGTAGGCACTCGTCGCGTACTGCTTGCAAAGCTCCGTTTCGGTGTATTGCGGATTGACCAGCAGCAATCGGCGCAGGCCGAAATTTTTCATCGCCCGCGCCGTCTGGCCGACATTGGCGTCGCCGCCCGGCCGGACCAGCACGACGGCGATCCGTTCCATGATCGGCGGATGCTGCGTGACCGTGACGCCGCGTTCGGCCCGGCCGCGCTTGATGAACGACTTCGAGGTCGCGGACTGTTTCGTCGTCGGAATGGCGGTCATCCTCCCGTCGCGGTGTGAATTTCCTGCACAATGGCCGCCACGGCGGCGACCGGGTCGGGGGCCTGGGTGATCGGCCGCCCGATAACCAGGTAGTCGGCGCCCGCGCGGATCGCGGCGGCCGGGGTCATGATGCGTTTTTGATCGTCGGCCGAGCCGGAGGCAGGCCGGATGCCCGGGGTCACGGTGAGGAAGTCGGGCCCGCAGGCTTCCTTGATCGCCGCGACGTCCTGCGCGCTGGCCACCACGCCGTCCAATCCGGCTTCCTTCGCCAGTTTTGCCAACCGCAAAGCCGCGTCCTGGGTCGGCCCCTGCAAGCCGACGGCGGCCAGATCCTTGTTGTCCAGGCTGGTCAGCACGGTGACCCCGATGACCAGCGGCTTGGGAATGTGCAACGAAGCCACCACCTGCTGCGCCGCCACCGCCGCCGCGCGGCACATCGCCGGCCCGCCGGCCGCGTGGACGTTGACCATCCAGACACCGTGCGCCGCCGCCGCTTCCACCGCGCCGGCCACGGTGTTGGGGATGTCGTGGAATTTCAGATCCAGAAAAACCCGCATGCCGTTTTCGACCAGCACCCGGATGATTTCCGGGCCGACGCTGACGAACAGCTCCTTGCCGATCTTGAAGGCGCCGACCTTGCCGCTCAACTGATGCGCCAGTTGGCGCGCCTTTTCGATGTTGTTGACGTCCAGGGCGACGATGACGCGCTCATGCGGATGCATGCAGTTCCTCCGCGATGACGGCCTTGATTTTCGCCACGGCGTCGGCCAGCGGCACCATTTCCAACTCGGGCGCAGCGCGCCGTTTCAGTTCCACCGCGCCGGTCGCCAGTCCTTTCTTGCCGACGGTCAACCGCAGCGGGTAGCCGATGAGGTCGGCGTCGTTGAACTTGACGCCCGGGCGCTCGTCGCGGTCGTCGAAGACCGCTTCCACGCCCGCGGCGAGCAATTCGCCGTAAAGCTTTTCGGCGACCTGGAATTCCTCGCTGCCCGTTTTGCCGGCGGCCAGCACGACGATCTGGAAGGGGGCCAGGGGCATGGGCCAGATGATGCCCTTGTCGTCGTGGTTTTGCTCGATCGCGGCGGCGGCGGTGCGGCCGATGCCGATGCCGTAGCAGCCCATGATCATCGGTTTTTCCTGGCCGTTCTCGTCGAGGTAGACGCAGCGCATCGACTGTGAATATTTCGTGCCGAGCTTGAAGACGTGCCCGACCTCGATGCCGCGCAGGATGCGGTAGACGCCGCCGTGCGGGCAGGGGTCGCCTTCGCGGGCGAAGCGCAGATCGGCCCATTGGGTCGGCTGGAAGTCGCGGCCGAGGTTGACGCCGGTGACGTGGTAATCCTGTTCGTTGGCGCCGGCGACCAGGTTGCCGCGGCCGCGCAGGGCGTAATCGGCGATGACGGGCTCGGTTTTCAAACCCTGCGGTCCGGCGAAACCGACCGGCGCTCCGGTGACCTTGACGATGGTGTCGGGGTCGGCCAGTTCCAGCGAGTCGGCCTTGAGCAGGCGCTGCAGCTTGATCGGATTGATTTCGTGATCGCCGCGGACCAGCGCCACGACGGGTTTGCCGTCGGCGACGAAGACCAGCGTCTTGATGACATCGGTGGCTTGAACGCCGAGGAATGCCGTGACTTCCTCGATCGTGTGTTGGCCGGGCGTGTGGACTTTTTTCAATTCCTGCCTTTCGCCCGCAAACGCGGCGCCGGGATCGTCGGCCAGTTCGGCTTTTTCGACGTTGGCCGCGTAATGGCCGATGTCGCTGTAGACGATGGCGTCCTCGCCGGTGGCGGCCAGGACCATGAATTCAGCGCTGAAGCTGCCGCCGATGTTGCCCGAGTCGGCCGCGACCTCGCGGAATTTCAGCCCGCAGCGCGCAAAGATGCGGTGGTAGGCCTGGCGCATCGCCTCGTAGGAGGCGTTGGCGCCGGCTTCGTCCAGGTCGAAGCTGTAGGCGTCCTTCATGACGAATTCGCGCGCCCGCATCAGGCCGAAGCGCGGCCGGACCTCGTCGCGGAACTTGGTTTGGATTTGATAGAGGTTGAGCGGCAGTTCGCGGTAGGAGCGCACGTCGCGCCGCACCACGTCGGTGACGATTTCCTCGTGCGTCGGGCCGAGGCAGAAGTCGCGGAAATGGCGGTCTTTGAAGCGCAGCAGTTCCGGGCCGTAATGCTGCCAGCGCCCGGATTCGATCCACAACTCGGCCGGCAATACCGCGGGCAGCAGGACTTCCTGCGCGCCGGCGCGGTTCATCTCTTCGCGGACGATCTGCTCGACCTTGCGCAAAACCCGCAAGCCGAGCGGCAGGTAATCGTACAGGCCGGCGGCCAGTTTGCGGATCATGCCGGCGCGCAGCATGAGCTGGTGGCTGACGACTTCCGCGTCGGCGGGAGTCTCCTTCAACGTCGGCGCAAACAATTTCGAAAAGCGCACCTTCCTTACTCCTTATCCGTCTCGTGATTGGCGGCGGGCCATTCGGCCAGTGCCTCGCGAACGCTCGGCACCACCTCGTCCCGCGTTACTTTTTTCCAGTATTCGCCCTGTTTGTAAAGCAAAAAACCGTCACGGGCGGCGATCACGCCCAGATCCGCCTGGCGGCTTTCACCGGGCCCGTTGACGCTGCATCCCATGACGGCCAGATGCAGCCGCAGCTCGCTCTTGCCGAACGCGGCCTCGATGTCGGCGATCACTTCCTCGATCGGTTGTTCCAGGCGCCCGCAGTTGGGGCAGGAGGTGATCGTGATGCCGCGTTGCCGCAAGCCGAGGCTCTTGAGGATCTCCCAGCCGACCTTGACCTCCGGCGTCGGGTCGCCGGTCAGGCTGACGCGGATCGTGTCGCCGATGCCTTCGTGCAGCAGGATTCCGAGGCCCACCGCGCTACGCACCGCGCCGTTGAGCAGGGTCCCGGCCTCGGTGATACCCAGGTGCAGCGGGATGTCCGAACGGGCGGAAAACAGCCGGTTGGCCGCGATGGTGCGCGGCACGTCGGAAGCTTTCAGGCTCACCTTGATGAGGCGAAAGTCCATGTCTTCCAGCAGGGCGACGTGATCCAGCGCCGATTCCACCATCGCCTCGGGCGTCGCGCCGCCGTATTTTTCGAGCAGCCGCTTTTCCAGGCTGCCGGTGTTGATGCCGATGCGGATGGGCACGCGGCGCTCGGCGCAGGCGCGGACGACTGCTTGGGTCCGTTCTCGGCTGCCGATGTTGCCCGGATTGATCCGCAGCATCGCCACGCCGGCTTCCAACGACGCCAGGGCCAGCCGATAGTCGAAGTGGATGTCGGCGACGAGCGGCACGCTGGTGCGCTTGACGATTTCCTTGAGCGCCGCGGCCGCCGCCGCGTCGACCACGGCCAGGCGGACGATTTCCGCCCCGGCACCCTGCAGGGCGTTGACCTGAGCGATGGTCGCTTCAACGTCGCGCGTGTCGGTGTTGGTCATCGATTGCACGGCGATGGGCGCGCCTCCGCCGATCGGCACGGGGCCGACGAAAATTTGCCGGGTTCGGCGCCGCGCGATCATTCGTCCTCCCGCGGCACGTTCAACCCCAGGCTTTTCATTTTGCGATGCAGGTTGGTGCGTTCGATGCCGATCGCCTCGGCCGTCTTGGTGATGTTGCCGCCGTTCTCGTCGAGCTTGCGGCGCAGGAATTCACGTTCGAACTGCGCCTTGGCCTCGCGGTAGTCGGGCACGGCGAACAGGTCGTCGGGCTCTTCCGGTTGGACGGCCTGCAGCTTGATCGCCTGGCTGACGTGCGCCGCGGTCACCGATTCGGCGCGGGTGAGGATGACTAGGCGTTCGACGATGTTTTTCAGTTCGCGGATGTTGCCCGGCCAGTCGTATTCCATCAGCCGGGCGATCGCCTCGGGCTCGAAGTCGCGCGGCGGCAGGCCCGACCGGACGCAGAAGGCCTTGGTGAAGAAATCCACGAACAGCGGAATGTCTTCCTTCCGTTCGCGGAGTGGCGGCACCTGCAGCGGAATGACGTTGAGCCGGTAGTACAGATCCTCGCGGAAGCGGTTCGCGGCGATCTCCTGTTCCAGGTCTTTGTTGGTGGCGGCGATGACCCGCACGTTGACGGGGATCAGTTCGCGCCCGCCGACCCGCTCGAAATGCTGTTCCTGCAAAACGCGCAACACTTTGGCCTGCGTTTTGAGGCTCATGTCGGCGATTTCGTCCAGGAAGATCGTGCCGCCGTCGGCCAGGTCGAACTTGCCGCGCCGCCGCTCGGTGGCGCCGGTGAAGGCGCCTTTTTCGTGGCCGAACAATTCCGACTCGATCAATTCGTCGGGAATCGCGGCGCAATTCACCTCGACGAACGGTTTTTGTGCCCGCTTGGACTGCCGGTGGATCTGGCGGGCGACCAGTTCCTTGCCGGTGCCGTTTTCACCGGTGACCAGCACCCAGCTATCGGTCGGCGCGGCGAGGGCGATCTGTTCGCGCAGCGCCAGAATCCGCGGGTGACCGCCGATCATCTCGTACTTGGCCTCGATCCCTTCCTTGAGGTGGCGATTCTCTTCCTCCAGCCAGATCAAATCCATCACGCGGTGGACCGTCAGCATGACGTCGGAAAGCGAGAGCGGTTTTTCGATGAAATCGTAGGCCCCGAGCTTGATCGCCTTGACCGCGGTTTCGACGTTGCCGTGCCCGCTGATCATCACCACCTGCAGGGCCGGGTACATTTCCTTCAGGCGGGCCAGTGTCTGCATGCCGTCGATGCCGGGCATCCAGATGTCGAGCATGACCAGGTCGGGCCGCTCCTGCCGCACGTATTTCAACGCCTCCTCGCCGGAAGCCACGCCGTGAACCAGAAAACCTTCGTCCTCCAGGATGCCGCTGAGCGTCTCCCGGATATCCGGTTCATCGTCGACGATGAGTATTCTTCTCTCCACGAACACCTCTATTTCTTGAGCGAATTCGAATGACTCATTGTAGCAGATTTGCAACACTTGGCTAGCCGAAAGAGTATCGTTCCTCGCGGGTCGAAAATGGCGCGGATCGCTTCGTTTATTCCGCCCCTTCAGGGCGGACGTTACTTCCTCTCGATTCCTGGGGTTTCCACCCCAGGCTGAAATATTTCGCCCCTCCGGGACGATCGGCGATCCGCCGAAGGCCGCTTCGGCGACATATCAACGAAATATTAAGGCGGCACGAAAAATCACCTCACCTTCCGCGCCGCGCCGACATCCATCTCCGCTATTCCGCTACCGTCACGATATCGAGCAACAACCGATTGCTGTGCGTCGCGCAGTCATTCGAGATTTCCAGAAAGTAGGGCGCGCCTTCGCCGTTGAGGAAGATCGAGGGGTCCACCTTGAAAATTAACGGTTCTCCTTTTTCGGTATAACACATACTGGGAATGCCCATCGGGAACGACTCATCGGTTATCGTGCCCTCGGTCTTGTCCAAGCAATAGGATTCTCCATTCTTCACGATGAAGATATGTCCGCCGCATAATTGGTTCCCCGGATAAGCGAACTCAATGGCAAAAGTCAAATTCGCCTCCAGGCCAATACTGACCGGTTGATTGACCGGCGACCCGTCAATCAGGATACTCACGCCATTCAGGTGGGGTTGCCGATCAACCGCTGTTCCACATTCTGGATAATTGTACCCTTCGCAATGTGCCCCTTCGAAAAAATCGACCGAGCCCTGACCACTATCATTATCGTCGTCATCGTTATCATCCCTGTTGTCGCACATCAGCAACGAGATCGAGCAAAGCAACAACGAGGCAAGCAATAAGAAGGTTTGTGCTTCCATCTTTTCACTCCTTTTCAATTTTATGGCCAAACGCCGCGATAGCCGCCGTCGCCGCTTCCCAAGTGTTTCAAATCTGCCTGCTTTTTTTCTCGCCCAAAGGGGGCGTCATATCGTAGCCAGGGGTGGAGTCTGTAGCGGACGGAACCCCTGGAAACAGGCGGTGTCCATTTTTCGCCCTGAAGGGGTGACCTATTTCGAAAAGCAGAATGGATCGCTTCGTTTATTCCGCCCCTTCAGGGCGGACGTTACTTCCTCTCGATTCCTGGGGTTTCCACCCCAGGCTGAAATATTTCACCCCTCCGGGGCGATCGGCGATCCGCCATCGACGGCTGTCCACTCGGCATAAACGCCGTCGCCGAGCCCTCACAGGTCCTCGAGGCTGTCATCGTAGAGTTGTTGACTGGTTATTTTTGGTTGTTGGAGGGCAAGAATCGTGCCATGCGGCAAAGCCGATCGCGGCGATTGCCAAACACGGCAACACCAGGAACAGAAGCGACTTACGTGTCATGTTTACCTCCAAAGTTGGCACCGAGTGCAAAGAACGAAGAAGATGGAATAAATATA
>JAAYVF010000070.1 GCA_012517325.1 Myxococcales bacterium
AATGGCTCGTCCCCTTTCCAAAATGATTCGGGATGTGGCATCGCCCAGATCATCCGGTGAACCGAAAAATTCGACCGACAGTCGAACTAGAGGAAAGTTATATCTTGACAACCACTTGTCCTTTCCGAGAAGGGATGCGGTGAAGACGAGATGGCCAAGGGCCTCCTAAGGGATGCGGTGAAGACGAGTCGGCTTAGAACCTTTGCCTCAGGTTGTCATGAGCATCAGGGCCAGCAGGCCGGAGACGGTGATGGTCAGCAACAACAGCCACAATTCGCCGGCGGAAAATTCCGGTTTTTCCGGCGCGTAGACGGTTTGGGTCATGGGGTGATCAATCCTTCGTTTTTCACCCGAGCGGCTTCCAGCTCTTGATGCAGGCGCTTGATCAGGTTGGCGGCCTGTTCGTTGTTGAAATTCTCGTGGTGCAGGATGTCGCCCAACTGGGTCAGGCCGGTCTCGACGCGGCTCATCACCTCGATGTCTTCCCGCGTCCGTTGCCGCATGGCTGCCTGGGTGCTGTTGAAAACATTGGCCAGGTTTTGAAACTCGTCCTTCTCGCGCAGATGCAGATCGCGCGTATAGTTTCCTTCGCGCAGCCAGTTGAGGTGGCGGTTGAACGCGTAGATCGGGCCGACCACCCGGTGGGAGAAGCGGATGCCGTACCAGACGGTGAGAATGACGAAGACCAGGACGACCATCACCATGGCGACGAGCGCGCCGTTCAGGTCGGCCTTGCCGGCAGGCGTGGCGGTGGCCTCGCTGCCGCTGCCGAGCACCAGGATCAGGATGCCGGCGATGCCCAGCGAAACGATGAACACGATCAAGAGCGCCACGTACTTGCTTTGAAAGCCCTTGTCGATGAAGTAGTGCCGCCGCCGGTTGTCGGTTGATGGAGCCATGCGAATCCTCCTGATCGTCGTCGCCGGCCGCGCGTTATTGCGACAGCGCGGCGTTGAAGTGTTCGAGATCCCGGCGCAGTTCCTCGTCGCCGGCCAGCAATTGCGCCAGCGCCGCGACGCAGGCGTCGTCGAAGGTTTTGCCGGCCTGGTCGTAGAAGTACTTCATGACTTCCTTCTCGTCGTGGGCCTTGCGGTAGGCGCGGTTGGCCAGCATGGCGACGAAGGCGTCGGCGAGGGCGAGCACGCGCGCCTCGAATTCGATGTCGTCGCCGCGCAACCCTTCCGGGTACCCGCTGCCGTCGAGCCGTTCGTGATGCTGGTAGAGCAGGCTCGAAATGTCCCACGGGTAGATGACCGGTTCGACGATCTGCGCGCCGATTTTCACGTGCTCGCGCAGGGCGCTCAGTTCTTCCGCGGACAGTTCCTCTTCCTTGACGAGAATCGCGCCCGGCACGCCGATCTTGCCGATGTCCAGCAAGGTCGCCGCGATGCGGATGCGTTCGCGCTCGTCGTCGGATAGGCCCAACTGCCGGGCCACGGACACCGCCACCTTGGCGACCATCGCCGAGTGGCCCACCGTATAGGGATCCTTTGCCTCGATGGCGCGCACCAGGGCCTGGATCGTTGCCAAGTAGGCCAGTTTCAAGCGGATTTCGGTCGTCGCCAGGGCTTCGTCACCCTTGGCCAGCGCCTGGCTCAGGGCGTGGACCTCGGCGCGCAGCCGCGCCGTTTCCTGTTCCAGGCGAGTCACCTTGCCGAGCATTTCCTGTTCGTTCATCGTACCGTCCTTTAATCGAGAAGCAGCGCTTTCCGGCGAATCAAGTTGGAAATCGCTTCCTTATCATCGGCAGACAAATCAACGAACTCAATGCCCATTCCCGGATTCAGGTTTTTCCCGTTCGGTTTGTATTCGTTGATCCAGGCGACCTTGCCGGTGGCCTCGATGGCGCGACCGTCCTCGTCGGGCAAGGTGAAGCGCAGGCTGAGCCGCGTGCCGATCGGCAAGGGGTTGCGGGTCGCCAGAAAAATGCCGCCGCGGCTGACGTTCGAGGTGTACTCGAAGAGAAACGTGTCCTCGGACAACAGTTCGTAGTCGACGCGGGCCTTGAGGGGCAGGCGGGTATCGCGGCGTTTTTCCAATTTGGGAGCGGCCTTTTTGGCTCCCGGCTTCGGTCTTTCCGCCATGACAGTGCCTCCTTTTAGTTGTTGGTCGCCGTTAATCGAAACGTGGCCTGCGACCGCACCGCGTCATCCATCGACCAGATCACGTGATAATCGCCCGGCTGGTACCACACCACCGTTTCGGAAAAACCGAATTCGCGCCCGAAAAATTCCATCGACCAGCTTTCGTCGGCCACCGTCTCCCCGTCGGGGCCCAAAACCTGCCACCGCACCTGGTGCCGTCCCGCCGCCTTGTCCAGCACGAAGCTGCAATACATCCGCGTGCCGACCGTCTGATCGCCGCCGTTGCCGGTGGCGTTGCGCGTGTTGGGATTGTAACCGGTGCCGATCTGGGCGCGCGCCACAAATCCCGGCGACGGCTCCACGACGGCTTCGTCGGTCACCGACAGCGCCGCGGTCAGGGCGGCGATGCCGGGATTGTCCGGGTCCAGGATCCACATCGCGTGCAGGCAATCGAGCGCTTCGACCGGTTCCTGCAAATCCTTGGCCCGCAGCATTCCCAGGGTCAGCCAGACGTCCGCCTGGCGCGGATTGACGGCCAGCGCCTGCTCGAGCTGCACCGCCGCGACGTCGGGCATGTTGCGGACGAGGTAAAAATCGGCCATGCGCCGGTATTCGAATTCGTCGCCCTCGCCCTCGCCGGTCGCTTCCAGCGCGAAAACCTCGACGGGCACTTGTTTCGGATCCGCCAGCAGCTTGCGGCCTTCCAGCGCGTACCGCCGGGCGGCCTGGGGCAGATTCAGGCGAAGCAGCAACCGGCTCAGCACCAGCGGCGGCCGCGGATCCTGGGACACGAGGCTGCCGGCCTTGAACAGTTCGGTCACCGCGCCGGACAGGTCGTTTTCCCGTTCGAGGTTGCGGGCGTAGGCCAGGTAGACCGAAGTCAGCAGTTTGCGGTTGTCCTCGTCGTCCGGTTTGAGACGATACGCGCCGCGCGCCGCTTCCAGAGCGGGCATCATCATGCCCTGGCCGAGACGGACGATCGCCAGCGATTGCATCACGTCGGGTTGTTGCGGGGCGAGGCGGGACGCGCTGACCAGTTCTTTTTCGGCGTTGTCGAATTCTTCCCGCCAGATCCAATATTGCGCGAGGATCAAATGGCCTTCCCAGCGATCGGGGTATTCCTGGATGATCTGCCGGGCGATCATCGCGGCTTCGCGGTTTTGATTGATTTTGCGCAGCGAGATCGCTTCGTAAATCATGGCCTCGGGGCGCATCGGAAAGTGCGCGACGTCCACCTGCCGCGCCTGGCTCAGCAGATTGGCCGCTTCGGCCCAGTGGCCGGCCCGGTAATATTCGACGCCTTCCTCATAGAGTTTACGCGCGGCCGGGCTGACGGGGCCCTGATAGTCCTTGGCCGCCTGCAGCGCCTCTTTGTATTGGCTAACCGCGGTTAATTTCTGGCTTTTTTCCGCGCACGCGACGAGGCTGCCGACGAGCAGCAACCCGATTGTCGCGTAAAACCAAATCGCGAGGTTGGGTTTTCGCATGGATTTTCCGTCCGTAGAGAAACCAGACGCCACCAAAAAGTTCGTTTAATTCAACTAGTTGTGTCCCGAATTGCGCTAACGCTAACACCCCCTTACTCCGCTTGTCAACATTTTTTGGTTCTTTATGCCGCAAAGATCACCATTCAACCGCTGGTGGGTCCCGAGTTTCGGACCACAATATTTTGTACGCGGGATTTGATCTTGAAGATCAATCGCCGACGGCGGCTTCAACTCAGTGAAATAATGGTTTTTTTGCTGTTGACTTAAAAGCCCGGGGTGATTAGTTTTCCGCCGCTAAGGCGGAAATTTCCGGCTAGTTACCAGTTTCCCCCGTGAGGGGGCCTTGCAACCACCGATAATGACGCCACGGCAAGAGTGGCGAAATTTAGATCATGGTTTAGCGAGTACCAGGAGGAGAAGCGATGAAGATTAGGCCGTTGCACGATCGAGTGATTCTGAAGCGACTGGAAGAGGAAACGGTTTCGAAGGGTGGCATCATCATCCCCGACTCCGCGAAAGAAAAGCCCGCGCAAGGCAAAGTGATCGCCGTCGGCACCGGCAAGGTGCTGGAGAACGGAACCAAGATCGAAATGAACGTCAAGGTCAACGATCGCGTGCTGTTCAGCAAATACGCCGGCACCGAGGTCAAGATCGAAGGCGAGGAATACCTGATCATGCGCGAGGACGATCTCCTCGGCGTTATCGAATAAACCACGGCCCCGTTGGGCTTAACGGAATACGGAAAGCAGGAGAGCGAACATGGCGAAGGAAATGCTTTACAGCCTCGAAGCGCGGACCAAGATCCTCGAAGGCGTGAACAAATTGGCCAACGCGGTCAAAGCCACCCTGGGTCCGAAGGGCCGCAATGCCATTCTCGAAAAGAGCTTCGGCGCCCCGACGGTCACCAAGGACGGCGTCACCGTGGCGAAAGAAATCGACCTGGAGGACAAATTCGAAAACCTGGGCGCCCAGATGGTGCGCGAGGTCGCCTCGAAAACCTCCGACGTCGCCGGCGACGGCACCACCACCGCGACGATCCTGGCCCAGGCCATCTACCGCGAAGGCGTCAAGATGATCGCCTCCGGCGCCAACCCGATGGACCTGAAGCGCGGCATCGACAAGGCCGTCGACGTGGTCGTCGAGGAACTGCGCAAGATGTCCAAGGCCACCCAGGACCGGAAGGAAATCGCCCAGGTCGGCACGATCAGCGCCAACAACGACGCGACCATCGGCAACATCATCGCCGAGGCGATGGATAAGGTGGGCAAGGAAGGCGTCATCACGGTCGAGGAAGCCAAGAGCATGGACACCACGCTGGACGTGGTCGAAGGCATGCAGTTCGACCGCGGCTACCTCAGCCCCTATTTCGTCACCGATCCCGAGCGGATGGAAGTCATCCTCGACAATCCGTACATCCTGCTGCACGAGAAAAAAATCAGCAGCATGAAAGACCTGCTGCCGGTGCTCGAGCAGGTCGTGAAACTGGGCAAGCCGCTGCTCATCGTCGCCGAGGACATCGAGGGCGAGGCGCTGGCCACCCTGGTCGTCAACAAACTGCGCGGCACCCTGCAGGTCGCGGCCGTGAAGGCCCCGGGCTTCGGCGACCGCCGCAAGGCCATGATGGAAGACATCGGCATCCTGACCAACGGCAAGTTGATCGCCGAGGAACTGGGCATCAAGTTGGAGAGCGTGTCGCTCAACGACCTGGGCAACGCCAAGCGCGTGGTCATCGATAAAGACAACACCACGATCATCGACGGCGCCGGCAAGGCCGAGGCCATCGAGGGCCGCGTGAAGCAGATCCGCGCCCAGATCGAGGACACCACCAGCGACTACGACCGCGAGAAGCTGCAGGAACGGCTGGCCAAGCTGGTCGGCGGCGTGGCGGTGATCAAAGTCGGCGCCGCGACCGAAGTCGAAATGAAAGAAAAGAAAGCCCGCGTGGAAGACGCGCTCAACGCGACCCGCGCCGCGGTCGAGGAAGGCATCGTGCCGGGCGGTGGCGTGGCCCTGCTGCGCACCCTGCCGGCACTCGAAAAGCTGAAGCTCGACGGCGACCAGCAGTCCGGCGTCAACATCGTGAAGCGCTCCCTCGAGGAACCGATCCGCCAGATCGTCGCCAACGCCGGCGTCGAAGGCGCGGTGGTCGTCGAGAAGGTCAAGCACAGCAAGGATCACAACTACGGTTTCGACGCCTCCAACGAGGAATACGTCGACATGATCAAAATCGGCATCATCGACCCGACCAAGGTCACCCGCAGCGCGTTGCAGAACGCGGGCTCCGTGGCCGGCATCCTGCTGACCACCGAAGTGATGATCGTCGAGAAACCGAAGGACGACAAAGGCCCGGCGATGCCCGGCGGCGGCATGGGCGGCATGGGTGGCATGGGCGGCATGATGTAATTCGCGCCGCGAATCAGCGATTGAAAAGCCCGGCTCCGGCCGGGCTTTTTTTGTGGTCAACGGCAGGCATCGCGCCGATTACTCATTGTTCCGCATGGCAGGTCAGCTTTGGGTGCCAATGAAACCTCACCCCCGACCTATCTCCCATTTGAGGGCGAGGGGAAAAGTTGAATGGGCTCCCTTCTTCCCCAGGTGGGAGAAGAGTTGGGGATGAGGCATACTGACCCCCTTTGAAGGCGAGACACCTGATAGAGTGATGTTGGGTCGTGTTGCGGTTGCGACGGACGGAGGCCGGAGGCCGA
>JAAYVF010000071.1 GCA_012517325.1 Myxococcales bacterium
AAAATCGACGGCCGCCTTGCAATTATCGGGGCACTCATTAAATTCAGGCGGCGGGAACCGCGCGCCTGCGCGCGCTTTTTGTATCGAGGAGAATCAATGAGCCTGTTCAACCCGACCGATCATCCGCATCGCCGCCGCAATCCGCTGACCGGCGAATGGGTCCTGGTGTCGCCGCACCGCACCAAGCGCCCCTGGCAAGGCCAGGTGGAAAAGTCCGCCCCGGACACGCGGCCGAGCCACGACCCGAAGTGCTATCTCTGCCCCGGCAACCAGCGGGCCGGCGACGCCCGCAATCCGGTCTACGAAAGCACCTTTGTCTTCACCAACGATTTCTCCGCGCTGCTCGCCGACACCCCCGATTCGCCCCCGCCCGCGCATCCGCTGTTCGATGCGCGCAGCGAACGCGGCGTCTGCCGAGTGATCTGCTTTTCGCCGCGTCACGACCTGACCCTGCCGGAAATGGAGCCGGCTGACATCCGCCGGGTGGTGGATGTGTGGGCGGAGCAACTGCTCGAGCTCGGCCGCACCTATCCCTGGGTGCAGATTTTCGAAAACAAAGGCCCGATCATGGGCTGTTCCAACCCGCATCCGCATGGTCAGGTTTGGGCGACCAGCCTCCTGCCCAACGAGGCCATCAAGGAAGAAGCCCGGCAACGGGAGTACTTCGCCGCCGGCGGCACGGTGCTGCTGCTCGATTATCTGGCGCTCGAAACCGAAAAGCGCGAACGGATCGTCGTGGAAAACGCGCATTGGGTCGCGCTGGTCCCGTACTGGGCGGAATGGCCGTTCGAGGTGTTGCTGTTGCCGCGCCGCCACGTTTTGCGCCTGCCGGATCTGACCGGCGACGAGCGCGACGCCCTGGCCGATATCCTCAAGCGCCTGCTGACCCGCTACGACAACCTCTTCGAAACGTCGTTCCCGTACTCGATGGGCTGGCACGGCGCTCCGACCATCGCCGGCGATTACGACCACTGGCAATTGCACGCACATTTTTATCCGCCGCTGCTGCGTTCGGCGACCGTGAAAAAATTCATGGTCGGCTACGAGATGCTGGCCCAGGCGCAACGCGACATCACGCCCGAGCAGGCCGCCGCGCGCCTGCGCGAGCTGCCGGACGAGCATTACAAGAAACGGCAACCATGATTTTCACCAAGGATCGGCCATGACCACCGACGCTTCCGGACGCGGGCCGGAGATTGAAAAACAAACGCACCCCGCGGTGATCCTCGCGGTCATCGGCGTCGGCACGTTCCTTTCCGCCATGGCCAACTCGACGGTCTCGCTGGCCTTGCCGTCGATTTCCGCCGAATTGCACGTGCAACTCAGCAGCGTCAGTTGGATCATGCTGTCGTATCTGCTGACCACGGCCGTGCTGCTGATGCCGGCGGGCCGGGCGGGCGACCTCTGGACCCATCGGACGACGTACCTCGTCGGTTTCTTGATTTTCTTCGTCGGTTCGCTCGGCACCGGGCTGGCCGACGCGTTGTGGTTGCTGGTGGCGGGGCGGATCGTCCAGGGCATCGGCGGCTCGCTGCTGCTCGCCGCCGGGCCGGCGCTGTTGACGACTTCGTTCCCGGCGGCCAAACGCGGCCAGGCACTGGGTATGGTTTCCACCGCGACCTACGTCGGCCTGACCCTCGGCCCGCCGCTCGGCGGCTGGCTGATCGCGCTGGGAGGCTGGCGCTGGGTGTTTTTCCTCAATCTGCCGATTTCATTGTTTCTCATGGTGCTCGGCTGGCGGTTTTTACCGCGGTTGCGGCTCGATCGGAAACGCCCGTTCGACCTGGCGGGGACGGCGGCGCTGCTCTTCGGTTTGCCGTTCGCCCTGCTGGCGCTGGTCGAGGGCGACAAATGGGGCTGGACTTCGCCGTGGATCGTCGGCAGCGGATTGCTCGGCTTGGCGGTGTTGACGGTTTTCGTGCTGATCGAGCGGCGGCACACCACGCCCGTGCTCGATTTCTCCCTTTTCAAGTCGCGGATTTTCAGCGGCGCGGTGTTGTCGGCGCTGGGCAACTACATTTCGCTGTTCATTCCGCTGATCCTGCTGCCGTTTTGCCTGACCGAGGGCCTGGGCGGCTCGACCGCCACCGCCGGGATGCTGCTGATGGCGCAGCCGGCGATGATGGCACTCTCGGCCACGCCGGCGGGTTGGTTCTCCGATCGCATCGGGACGCGGCCGCTGGCGATGGGCGGTTTGCTGGTGCTGTCAGTCGGGCTGCTCGGCCTGTCGACCATCGGCGCCGGTACGCCGCACTGGGCCGCCGCGGTCTGGATGGGCGTCGTCGGTTTGGGGACGGGCGTTTTCGTGTCGCCCAATTCGAGCGCGTTGATGGGTTCAGCGCCGCGCGATCGGCAGGGCGTGGCGTCGGGCGTCATGGCGTTGGCCCGCACGCTCGGGATGACCATCGGCATCGCCCTGGCCACCGCCATCTTCGAGGCCGCCGGCGGCACCACCGGCCACCCCTGGAACGAGGCCGATTTCCTCGCCCAGCGCCACGCCTTCTGGGTCGCCGCCGCCGTCTCCTTCGCGTCGGTCATCGTCGCGGGTTGGGGGAATAGGAAAAAGGCTTGAGGCTTGGCTTTTTTTCGTAGGAGCGCCTTTCCAGGCGCGATTTATTTTCTTCTATCGCGACTACATGACCTGTGTAGGGGTGGATTTCTAATCCACCTGGGTGCGTTCGAAACGCGCCCTACAAAAAAATCGCGCCTGGAAAGGCGCTCCTACCTATGTCCCGATTGCGTCCCGTAAGACTCAAGCCTTCTTCTTGTTTTCCAACCCCGCCACCACATCCATCAGCGGCAAATCCGGACAGGCCTTGGCGATGGCGTCGAAGAAGGCGGGCGCCTTGAAGCGGCGCATCAGGCCGAACGGATTGACGGCGGCCATCAGCAAACGCAGTTGGCGCTGCACGTAAAAACCGCGCAGGCGGCGTTGCAGGCGTTTCCAGCGCAGGTCGTCGAGGAAAAACTTCGTCGGATCTTCAATCAATATTTCGCGGTCGCGCAAATCCTTCAGGTGCCGATCCACCAGCGAATCGGTGAGCGGACCCTTGCAATAGACCGGCGCGCCCTTGGCCGGCTCGGTCGTCCATTGGTCGCCGCGCCACCAATAAAGCCCCAGCGGCGCGACATCGGGCGGCGCGGGAAATCCCCCCGGCGGCTTGGGCAGGCCGAACAAGTCCGACTGCCGCGCCAGCCAGCGCCCCGCGCCCTCCGGCGTGCCGGCGATATCCGGACTGACGACCAGGATCAGCCGCGCCCCGTCGTGCGAGGCCACCTGGGTGCGGCGCTCGAACGCCCCGTCGATGAGCTGGTGCCCGCAGCGGTGCTCTTCCAGCCGCGCGACGATCTGCCAGAGCTGACGATTGGTGTCGGGGCCGATGATCTCCGCCTTGACCTTGTTGCCGGCGCGGCCGATGACCAGCGGGCCGAGCATCGTCGCGAAGGGCAGGGCCTCGACCAGTTCCGCGTCCATCGCCAACCTCACCAGTTCGGCTTCCACCGTGACGAACAGGTTGCCCGGCAGCAGGGCGACCGGCGGCTTGGTGTGGTGCCACACCGCGTCCTCCGGCTCGCCGTCGCGGCCGATGGTCAGCAGGCCCACCGGGTGCGCGAGGCGCGTCGCCAGTTCCTTGTTGAGGTAGTTGAGGAAAGTGGTTTTGCCGCTGTTCTTGCTCGAGCCGACGATGAACAGCGGCCCGCGTTCCGCGGCGATGGCGTCGAGGATGCTCACCGCTCGTCGAGGTCGCGGAAGATCGGCTCGATGGCCAGGTGGTTTTCCTGGAACAGCCGGGCCGGCCCGAACTTGCTGTGATATTTGGTTTCGTCGCAGGCCGGGTCGTGCCCGTGGACCGATTCGCTGCGCGTCGGCTGCTTGTAGGCCGTGATCTTGCCCTCGAAGTTGCGCAGAATCACCCGGTCGTCGCTGCGGCTGACCACATAATTGGGCATCAGCGGCACTTTGCCGCCGCCGGCCGGGCAGTCGATGACGTAGGTCGGCACCGCGAGACCCGAGGTGTGGCCGCGCAGCGATTCGATGATCTCGATGCCCTTGCCGACGCTGGTGCGGAAGTTGCTGATGCCCTTGGACAGGTCGCATTGATAAATGTAGTACGGGCGCACCCGGGTCTGGAGCAGCCCGTGGACGAGCTTTTTCATCACGCACGGGCAGTCGTTGACGCCGCGCAGCAGCACCGACTGGTTGCCGAGCGGGATGCCCGCGTCGGCCAGCCGCACGCAGGAGGCGACTGCCTCGGGCGTCAGTTCCTGGTAATGGTTGAAGTGCGTGTTGATATAGAGCGGGTGATACTTGCGCAACATCTTGAGCAGGTCGTGGTTGATCCGGAACGGATTGACGACCGGCGAGCGCGTGCCGATGCGGATGATTTCGAGGTGCGGGATCTGCCGCAGGCGCTTGAGGATCGCCTCGAGCTTGGCGTCGCTCAGGGTCAGCGGATCGCCGCCGCTGAGCACCACGTCGCGGATTTCGGGGTATTTCTCGATCGCCTCGAATTGTTGCTCGAGAATTTCCTGATCGAACGCCGCGTCCACCTCGCCGACCTTGCGGCGGCGCGTGCAGTGGCGGCAGTACATGTTGCAGACCTCGGTCAACAGCATCAGCACGCGGTCGGGATAGCGCCAGGTCAGGTGCGGGGCGATGACGTCGCGATCCTCGTCGAGCGGGTCCTCGAGATCCTCGGGCACCTGGTCAAGCTCGGCGATGGTCGGGATCGCCTGCTGGCGGATCGGGCAGAACGGGTTGCGGATGTCGATCAGGCTCGCGTAATAGGGCGTGATCGCCATGCGAAAAACCTGCAGCACCAGCTCGATTTCGCCGGCCTCCTGGTCGCCGATCTCGGGAAACACGGCGCGCAGTTGCTCGACGGTGGTGATGCGGTTGCGCATCTGCCACTTCCAGTCGGTCCAATCCTTTTTGGGCACCTTGGCCCAGAACTTGTCCCGCTTTTTCTTGGTCATCGGTCAGCGCCTTCTATTTAACGTAACGCTCGGTGTAAACGCGGCGAATATATTCCGACTCGCGCAACAGGTTCAAGGTGATCGCGGCGTGCCCCTTGGCGTAGCCGTTGCCGATGATCATCGACACGTCCTTGCCGATGCCCTCGGCCCCGAGGGCGGCCTTGGTGAAGCTGGTCGCCATGGAGAAAAAGTACACGATGCCGTTTTCTTTGCAAGGCAGGATCGCGCCCATTTCGCAATTTTCCCGGCTGACGCAGTTGATGACCACGTCGGCCAGCGCGCCGCCGGTCACCTGCTCGACCGCGGCCAGCATTTCCAGCGGCCGGTCGGCGGCGGCGACGACGATTTCGTCGACGAAGCCGGATTCCCGGACCACGGGGATGGCGTCGGCGCGACGCACCGTGCCGATCACCTTGCCGGTGACGCCGGCCCGCTTGCGGGCTTCGTAGCAGCAGAGCAGGCCGCTTTTGCCGTTGGCGCCGATCACCAGCACCGTGTCGCCCGGTTTGACCAGCCGCGCGGTCTGCGCGGGGGCGCCGGCCACGTCGAGCACCGCCAGGGCGAGTTTTTCGTCGAGGTCGGGCGGCAGTTTGGCCCAGATGGCGCTTTCAAAGAGGATTGCCTGACCGCGGATGTCGACCTGGTCGTTTTCCTGATGAATCTTGACGAATTCGTCGATGCGTAGCGGAGTCAGGCTCAGGCTGACGAGGCTGGCGATCTTGTCGCCCGGCTGCAGGTCGATCTTGCCGCGGAGCGCGTCGCCGATCCGATTGACGCGGCCGATGAACATGCCGCCCGAACCGGTCCAGGGGTTCTGGTGCTTGCCGCGTTCGGCGACGATGCCCAGCATGATTTCCTTGATCTTCTCTTCCCGGCCCGCGGCGTGGTCGAGAATGGTTTTAAAGCTGGCCGAATCGACGTTGAGCGTGATCACGTCGCAGAGGATTTCGTTGTCGTAAATCTCCGACAGGTCGTTGTCGATACGCTTGGCGGCCTGCGGTAGCACGCCCTGGGGTTCGATGACGCGATGGGTGCCGTAGCGGTTGCCTTTTTTCTGCACGATATTCTCCTTATGCGGTCGCCAGTCCCAGTAGAGCTTTGGTTTCCTCGACGCTGGCGACGTCGAGGCCGAGTTCGCGGATGAAGAAAGCGGCGCGTTCCACCAGTTGCGCGTTGGAAGTCGCCACCACGCCTTTGCGGAGATAGATGTTGTCCTCGTAACCGACCCGGATGTGCCCGCCGAGCAGCAGGCTGGCCGGGATCATGAACGAGAAGCCGCGCCCGCCGATGCCGATACCGCCCCAGACGCTCTCGGGCGGCAGGGCGTCGATCAGCGCCAGCAGTGATTTGATGTCGGCCGGCAGCGCGCCCGGTACGCCCAGCACGAAGCTGAAATAGTAGGGCGGCTTGAGCAAGCCCTCCTTGATTAATATGCGCGCGTTGTGGACATGGCCCAGATCGAAGCATTCGAGGGTCGGCCGCGTGCCGGCCGCCAGCATGCGCCGAGCGTATTCGCGAATCTGCGGCAGGCTGTTGGGCAGGATCTCGTTGCTGAAATTGACCGAGCCGCAATCGAGGCTGGCCATCGGCGGTGCGAGGTCGATCGGCTGCAGCCGCTCGGCGTCGGTCATGCCCACCGCCCCGCCGGTGGTCGTTTCGACCAGGATCGGGCAGAGGTCGCGGATGCGGGCGATGGCCTCGGCGAAGACGGCCTTGTCGTTGGTCGGCGTGCCGTCGGGCCGCCGCACGTGCAGGTGCAGGACCGCGGCGCCGGCCTCGTATGCCCGCTTGGCTTCGGCGGCGATTTCCGCCGGAGTGTGCGGCAGGTTGGGGCATTTTTCCCGCGTCGTTTCGGCGCCGGTAACCGCACAGGTGATGAATCGCTTGTTCATGTCAGGGCCCCCGTGTTGCAAAGCGAAAAAGATCGATTTCCACGTTCGAATCGGCGTCGCGGGCGAGTCTAATCCGGCGCTAAAATACGGGCAACCCCGCGCCGCGGTCGTTGGCGGACTGCCTTTACAAGACGGGCCGGTATTATTACGCTTTCGAGGGATGTCCAGAACCAATTGGTATCTTCCGCAAGCTCAACAAATGGAGGCTGGTGTTGAAAGTCAAAAAAGCCGTTATTCCGGTTGCGGGATTGGGGACGCGGTTTTTACCGGCCAGCAAGGTGGTCGCCAAGGAATTGTTTCCGATCGTCGATCGGCCCAGCATACATTACATCGTCGAGGAAGCCTGGCGCTCGGGCATCAAGGAAATCGTGTTCATCACGGCCAGCGGCAAGGGTGCGATTGAGGATTATTTCGACATCGATGTCGGCTTGGAGCTGTTTCTCGAAAAGAAGGGCGATATCGAGCGTTTGCAAATGGTGCGCGATATCGGCCGCGCGGTGCAGGTGCACTCGGTCCGGCAAAAAATCGCGCTCGGCTTGGGCCACGCGATCCTGTCGGCCAAGAATTTCATCGGCGACGAACCCTTCGCGGTGCTGCTCGGCGACGACCTCGTCGATGCGGAGATCCCCTGCATCGCCCAGATGATGAAGATGGCCGACAAGCACGACGCGCCGGTGATTGCCGCCTATCGCGTGCCCGCCGACAAGGTCGAGCGCTACGGCATCATCGACCCCGATCCCAAGCCGCTTGCCGCCGGATTGTGGAAAGTCAAAGCCATGGTGGAGAAACCGAAAAAGGACGCGCCCTCCAACATGGCCATTATCGGCCGCTACATTCTGCCGCCCGGCATTTTCGGCATTCTGGAAAAAGTCCAGGCGGGCGTCGGTGGCGAAATCCAACTGACCGACGCGCTGATCCAACTGAACCGCACGAATCAAATTCTCGCCTACGAGTTCGACGGCATCCGGTACGACGCCGGCGACATTTACGGTTTCCTCGAAGCCAACCTGTGTCTGGCCATGAAACGGCCCGAACTGGAAGGCAGGCTCAAGGACCTGATGCGGCACCTCTTGGAAAAGGAATGACCAGAAAAACGCCCGAACCGGGCGGGATCGCCGACGTCGCCGTCGGGCTGCCGGTTCCCGGAACCTTTCACTACTCGATCCCCCCGCGGTTGCGCCAACGCGCCGCAATCGGCGTGCGCGTACAGGTGCCGTTCGGCAAACGCAAGATCGTCACCGGGTTCATCGTCGATCTGCCGGTGTCGTCGTCGCGCGACGAGCTGCGGGAACTCGTCGACATTCCGGACCCCGAGCCCGTTTTCCACGCGGGCCAACTGCCCTTTTACCGCTTCATCGCCGAATACTATTTCGCTCCCCTGGGCGACGTGCTGCGCACCGCGCTGCCCGCCGGATTGTTCAAAGGAACACATCCGGTGCTCGCCATCACCGCCACCGGGGCCAAGATGCTCGAAGGACCGCTGCTGGAGCCTCTGGATCGCCGGATTCTCGAAGCCCTGGCCGGCGGCGAGGAACTGACCGTCGCGGCGCTCGGCAAACGGCTGAACCAGGACGTGAACCGCGAGGCGCAACGCCTGGTGCGCTGGGATTTTCTGGAGCAGCGGTTCCGGCTGGCGCCGCTGACGGCGCGGCGCAAATACGAGACCGTCTGGCGGCTGGCCCCCGGGCAAGCGCCGGCCGACGCGGGCGCTATGCTGTCGCACCGCGCGCCCAAGCGCGAATCGATTCTGGCTTTCCTGGCCGCGCACGGGGACTGGGCGACGCTCGACCAGATTCGCCAAAACGCCGCCGATCCGCGATCGTCCTTGAACCTGCTGGTTTCAGCGGGGATCGTCGAAGCGACCGATCGCGAGGTCTATCGGTCGGTCGGTAACGGCCTGACCGAACTGGCGGCGGGCGAGGTCGAATTGACCGGCGAACAGCAGGAGGCCGTCAAGCGCGTGACGGCCGATCTCCGCCGCCGGCACTACCGGCCGTATTGCCTGTACGGCGTCACCGGTTCGGGTAAGACGGAAGTATACCTGCAACTAGCCAAAGCCTGCCTGGATCTGGGCCGCGCGGTCATCGTGCTGGTGCCGGAAATCTCGTTGACGCCGCAATTCCTGGGCCGCTTCGTCAAGCGGCTTGGGCCGGTCGTGGCGCCTTATCACTCCGGGCTGTCGGACGGGGAGCGTTACGATCAGTGGCGGCGAATGCAGAAGGGCGAGGCGCGGGTGGTCGTCGGGGCGCGCAGCGCGTTGTTCGCGCCGTTCGATCAGGTGGGGCTGATCGTGGTGGACGAGGAGCACGAACACAGCTTCAAGCAGGAAGACGGCGTCATGTACCAGGCGCGCGATCTGGCGCTGAAGCTCGGCACGCTGCGCCAATGCCCGGTCGTGCTGGGTTCGGCGACCCCCAGCCTGGAAACCTACGCCGCGGCGCGCGCCGGGCGTTACCAATTGCTCGAATTGACCAACCGCCCGACCGGCGCGCCGATGCCTCGGGTGGAAATCGTCGACATGCGGCAGGAAATGGCCGATCGACGCAAACGCAAAAAGAAGGACCCGGCGGCCGAGGAGGAAAAGGCGAAGGACAAGCCCGGGCGCAAACAGACCAGCGAAGGCCGCGTCGTCTCGCTGGCTCTGGCCCAGGCGATCCAGGAAACCCTGGCCGCCAAGGAACAGGCGATTCTCTTCCTGAACCGGCGCGGCTATTCCACCTACGCCTTTTGCCTCGAATGCGGCACGGTGCTGCAGTGCCCGCTGTGCGACATTTCACTGACCTATCACGAGAAGGCCCGCGAGTTGCGCTGCCACTATTGCGATCACGCCGAGCCGCCGCCGGCCACCTGCCCGAACTGCGCCGGCGTCAACCTTTTTTACGGCGGCATGGGCACCGAACGGCTCGAGGAGGAGATCGCCAAGCTCGCGCCCGAAGCGCGGATCGCCCGCCTGGACCGCGATACGGTCCGGGGGAAAAACGATCTGGAGCGTATCCTGAGCGGCTTCGCGCGCGGCGAGGCGGATCTTCTGGTCGGCACGCAAATGGTCGCCAAGGGGCACGACTTTCCGCGAGTGACGCTGGTCGGGGTGGTCGACGCCGACGCCGCGCTGGTGCTGCCCGATTTTCGTTCGGCCGAGCGGGCGTTCGCACTGCTCAGCCAGGTCGCCGGCCGGGCGGGGCGGGCGGATTTGGCGGGTCGGGTGCTGATCCAGACGTTCCAGCCCGATCATTACGCCATCCGCGCCGCGGTCCGCCACGACTTTCCGGGCTTTTTTCAGGAAGAAGCGCCGCGCCGCCAGCGCCTCCATTACCCGCCGTTTTCCCGGCTGGCGGTGCTAAAAATCGTGGCGCCCAATCCGAAAATCGGCGTCGAAGCCTGCCGCCTGGCGATGCGGGCCGCCCGGACGATCACCGATCCCGCCGACGTACCCGGCGCGGCGACGCTCGGACCGGCGCCCTCGCTGCTGCACCGGGTGCAAGGCAAGTACCGCTGGAATCTGCTGATCAAAGCCGAAAAACCGTCCGGCTTGCACCTGCTCTGCTCCCGCCTGACGGTCATTCTGGAGAAAGAGCGTTTTCCCGCCGGCACCTTCCGCCTCGACATCGACCCGGTGACGGTGATCTAACCCGCCCGACCGCTTGTCCTGCTTTACTTGATTTGTTGCTTGGTCAATAATCCGAACATTCAGCCTAAAATCCTGGGGAGGATTCACTTCGTGACGCGACGAGCAACCGGGGTTGTCCTGATCCTTCTGTTGTGGTTCGTGGCGCCGGCCCTCGCCGGCGGACCGACGCTGACGCTGTTCGAGGCGCGCGGCCTCAATCTTTTAACCGCCAGCCCCGCCGGCGGCGGCGCGCCGGTTTCGCTGATTTTTCCCGTCAGCGGAGTCTTCCCGGATAAATTCACCCGACCGATCGGCGAAGCCCTGTTTCCCGCCGCGGTGCCGGAGAATGGCGAGCGGCTGACGGCTTTTCTCGAAGCGCTCGGGCAGCGCCAAACACTCGGCGACAAGACCGCGGAGGAATTCGATCCGCTGGCGGTCCGCCAGGTGCGCGATGTCGCCGACCGCATCGGCATCGAGGAGACGATCGGCGCCGTGCGGCTGGTGAATCTGAATCATGCGTTCCGCGATGATAAAGACGGCAAGACGATTCTCGAATTCATGCGCAATGCCAGTCTCGAATGGCAGGGGAAGGTCACCTCTGAACCGGCAAAAGTCCTCGAATGCCGCGAGATCTTCGAGCGCAAGCTGACGTCGTTCGTCGAACACGCCGAACCGATGGTGCTCGAGGGACGGTTGCGCGGCGTCTTCGATCCGCTGGGTTGTCCGGCCTTGCTGGCCATGCCCAGCGCGTTGCCGGTCGACGGCAGCCCGGAGAAAGTCGACAACGACGGCGACGGACTGCCGGACGTCGAGGAACTCGAACTGCGCGGCAAATTTCCGAAGCTGGACCCGAAAAACCCCGACAGCGATGGCGACGGCCTGACCGACGGCGAAGAAATGGCGCTTCGCCGGCAAGGGATCTACGTCAATCCGACGATGGCCGATACCGACAGCGACGGGTTGGACGACAAGCGGGAAATGGGGGCCATGTTCGAGGGTCGGCGGTTCAATCCCGCCAATCCCAATACCTTTTCCAAGCTCATCAAGGACGGCGAGGTCTACCGGCAGCAGATCAAGAAAGCCGGCGGTTTCGGACTGGGCAAGACGCTGTTGGGGATCGCGCTGGTCCTACTCAGCCTGGCGTTCGCGCTGATCTTTTATTTTTGGGGCAAGGACAAGGCGCGGCGGAAAACCCGGGAAAAAATCAAATTGGCACCGTTGCCCGAGTATATGCGGGAGGCCGGTGCGACAACCGCCGAATCCCCCGCGATTGCCGAGCCGGAAACGGCGAACGGCGGCGATTTCAACGGATTTGCCGGAGTGACACTCGAGGAAGATGACGAGGATTTAACCATGGCCGAAAGAGTCGAATTGGGGAAGATGCGGACCGAGATCGAAAACCTGCAAAAACGGCTCGAAGACGTCGGGGGGACGGTGGAGCGGATCGCGCAACGACTCGATCAGATGAGCCGGTATTTCGCCGTTCACAATCTCGAGGCGCTGGAAAAACGCCTGAGCGAATTGGAAACGCGGGAGCCGGTGGCGACCGCGCCGGCCGCGGCGGCGGCGCCGGCGGGATTGGACAAGGAAGCGTTGAAAAAATTCAACCAGATGGAATTGCTGATCGGTCAATCACTCAGCGAGATGGGTCGCCTGCTGAACGATTACGAGCAACGGATCGATCGGCTCGAAATGCGGTCGGGCCGCTAGCGGGCATTTACTGGTTGCTGACGTTCTGGTACTGGCCGTCGCGTTGTCCTTTGGAGATCCACCCGATTTCGTAAGCCGTCTGCGCGCCGAGATAAACCTGATCCAAGGTCGTGATGCGCCTGATTTCAAACGGCTTGAACGGAATGTAGCACCCCGTCAGCTCGGCGTTCTCTTGCGGGTACAACGGCTTTTTCTCCGGATTGGCGTAGCCTTGCGGGAAGAGCGGATAGCCGTGGTCGTCCAGGTGCGACGAGGCGCCCATCAGCCGGGCGATGTAATAGGCCAGCGTCATGACGTAGTAGTCGTTGCTCTGCACGCCGGCGATTGGTATCTTCACGAAGGCGACATTGTCGTGGAAGGAGCCGAGCTGCTCCATGTAGTCCTTCTCGACGCCGGTGTTGGGAGTCAATTCGACGAAGATCAGGTAGTCGTACGCCGAGAGATCCAGCGCGTTGACCTTCAGCAATTGCTTGAAATAGCGGTGGAAGGCGCGGTTGGCCAGGAGGCCTTGATAGGTCAGGGTGTCGCCGCGCGCCCGCTGGGGCACCTCGCCGGGCAGCTCGTAGAGGCCGTAAAGGTCCACCTCGAGAATATTGATTTCGCCTCCGGTCTGGCGGACGAATTCACGCTGGAACCAGCCGTCGATGTCCGTGTAGGTATGGGCGTCGCCGTAGTGGTAGGTGCCCGGTTCCGTCGATTGCGACATCTTCAGGTAGTAAGCCCCCGCATCCTCGTTGAGCGTCCGGCTGGTGAACACCAGCGCGACGCGGGTCGTGTCGACGTACAGGTAGCGGAACCAGCGTTTCAAATCCTGCGCGTAGGTCATGTAGAAATAGATCGTGAAAAACAGGCCGGCGACCGTGCCGAGCGTGATCAGGACGCGGCGTCGTTTGTAGCGCGTGTAGCATTCCGGGCACAGCAACTTGCCCTTCGCGTTCTTGACGCAGAGCTCGCAAATGTACTTGTTGCAGCCCGGTTCCTTGCAGCGGGCGCGGGCGCGGCGGTGCGGGTGCGTGTCGCAAAACCGCGTCGCGGCCTTGCCCAACGGCAGGACTTCCACTTCGCCGCCGGCGACGCGGATTTTTTCCGCGAACTGCTCGCCGGCCTCGATCGGGATCGAGGGGACCAGTTCCACCGGCATCGCCTCGAGCAGTTGTCCGGCCTCCTCGAACGAAATCCCGAGGGAAGTGGCCAGGGCCTTCACGACCTCGTACCGGTTTTTTTCCTCCGGGATCGCGACGAGAACGATTTTTGCTTTTTGAGTTTCTTTGGTGTCCTGTTCCGGCATACACGCCTCCGAACCGCGCTTTGCTCGTGGAGCGTCATCGAGTCAACATATTCTCTTCTTTTTACCACAAATCGGCGCCCGATTTCCAAGCCTCCCGGCGTTTTTTTTACGCCGGGCCGGAAGGGCGCCTCTACCCGGCCGCTTTTCTTGGTTACGAATTCCATCTACAATGATACAGTTTTGTACCCGCCGATTCCTGGGATGGGAGAAAATGGTACGCGCGGCCCAGTTGTATCCGCCGGTGACCGGTACCGGCACCGCGATCATCTCGACCCGGTCGGAACGCCGCCCGGCGGTCCGGCCCGATTGGACCGCCGACGAGCGGCAGCGCGATTCGCTGGAGCGCGCCGATCGCGAGACGTTGCGCGCGGCCAACCGGGAAAATCCGTCGCCGGCCGACTCCCAGGCGCTCAACGTGCGCCAGGTTAAAACCAACGCGACACCGGCGTGGAAGGATAAAATCCCGGCCAACGCGCTCTTTTACGATCAAGTCGCCGACCTGGCCAACGGCGTCAACGAACCCGGCATGTTGCTTTCGGTCCGCGTTTGACGCCTCCGGCCGGCAACCGTTATAAATCAAGCCGATATTCGCAAGGAGGTGCCGTCGTGCGCATGAAATATATCGTTCCGCTGCTGGTCATGGGCTGGGTGCTGGCCGCCGTCTGGTCCCTGGCCGCCGATTCTTTCGCCAATCTGTCGCTCTATCGAGAGGAAGAGATCGTCACCACCCAATACCCGGGAGAAAAACAGACCACGACCGTCACCCGGTCCTGGATCAAAGGCGTGAAAATGCGCACCGATACCGGCGACGGCGTCGAGATCAGCTTGATCCGGCCCGACCAGGACAAGGTCTACAACATCAATCTGCAGCGCAAGATGTACGCCGAATCGCCGCTTTCGGTTTATCGCAAGGCGGCGAAACTGTCGCTGGCGATGCTCGGCAACGACCCAACCTACCAGTGGACGGGACGGCAGAAGAAAATCGGTTCGTGGAACTGCCGGGAAGTCGTGGTCGCCGACGAAACCGCGCCGAATGGCGAGCGGATGAAAACCGTCTGGTGGGTGAGCCAGGATGTCGGCATGGACAAGCAACTATTGCGGCACATCATGTCGTTGACGATGGGCATGGAACTGGATGAATCGACCCTGAAGGCGTTCGAGAAATTAACCAACATCCCCGGCTATCCGGTGCAGACCGAAACCTCGTTCACCCGCGGCGGTTTCACGCTCAAAACCGTGCAGACGTTGAAAAAAATCGAACGCCGCACGATCGAGGACAAGATTTTCGAATTGCCCGAGGGTTTGACCAAGTTGAACGTGCCCGTGCCGGAAGGCATGTAAGGCCGTCGCCGAACGATCTCGAATCGCGGGAGACAGGGGGCGTTGCCCGCCAACGAGGAACAAAGGAGTCGCCATGTACTCTCGCCGTCCGCGCAACGAAAAGGAACTGCAACTCGATATCTGCATCAACGAGGACGTCAGCCCCTGGCAGACCAGCGGCTTCGATCGCTACTACTTCGTTCACGAGGCGCTGCCCGAACTGGACCGCGACCGGGTGGACGTTTCCACGGTGTTTCTCGGCCGGCGCCTGCGCGCGCCGCTGATGATCGCGCCGATGACCGGCGGCCACGACACCGCCGCCAAGATCAACCGCCACCTGGCGCAGGCGGCGCAGTCGCTGGGCCTGCCGATCAGCGTCGGCAGCCAGAAGGTGGCGATCGAGGATCCTTCGCTGGCGCCGACTTTTCACGTTCGCGACGTCGCGCCGGACGTACTTTTGTTCGCCAACATCGGCGCGGTGCAACTGAATTACGGTTACGACCTCGACCACCTGAAGCGGGTGGTCGAGATGATCGGCGCCGACGCCCTGTGCCTGCATCTCAACCCATTGCAGGAAGCGTTGAAGGAAAACGGCAACGTCAATTTCGCGGGTCTGGCCGATAAAATCGCCCGGGTCGCGCGCGGGCTGTCGGTGCCGGTCTTCGTGCGCGAGGTCTGCAACGGCATCAGTCCCCGCACCGCTAAATTGCTGCTGGACGCCGGCGTGGCGTGCATCGACGTCGGCGGCGCCGGCGGCACGAGTTGGATGATCGTCGAGGGGCTGATGGCCAAGGACGAAAACCGGCGGCTGATCGCCGAGAGCTTCCAGAACTTCGGCATCCCGACCGCGCAATCCATCGTCCACGTCCGCGAGGTCAGCGCCGAGATCCCGCTGATCGCCACCGGCGGCATCCGCTCGGGCAAGGACATCGCCAAGAGCCTGGCGTTGGGCGCCGACCTCGCCGCCGTGGCCGCGCCGTTGCTCAAAGCCGCGCTGGTCGGCCCGGAAAAAGTCGAACGCGTGCTGTTGCGGCTGATCGAGGAACTCGAGATCCTGCTCTTCTGCCTCGGCAAGCCGGATTTGGCGGCGCTCAAGAGCGATCCGAACATTCTGCACCAGTACATTACCTTGGCGCCGCAGCAGCGGTAATTCACTTCGACGGTCGTCGCGCGGGATAAATAACGGAAGACCGGCGACTTATTCGCCGGCCGGTTTCTCGCGGAGTATTTGCTCGCCCCGTTTGCGCAGTTTTTCCGCGAAATCAAGCGCCAGATAGAAGAGGGCGTTGTTGACGGCTTCCTCGAAATGCGAGCCGTAAATGATCGCGCCCATGACGCCGGCTTCGCGGCTGGGCCCACCGTCCGGCGGCTCCAGGCGGATCGGCACCGCCCGGCGCCGGCCCGGGTGGCCGTCGGCTTCCAGCAACAGGCCGCGCTCGCGGTTGTCGGCGGTGCGCAAGAGGACTTCCATGGTCAGGTAGACCGTCGGCCGCCCCGAGCGGTTCGTGCGGACGTCCATATACGGATTGGTCGGCAGGCAAACCAAATCGAATTGCCCCACCGGCTGGCCGTCGAAGGCGATCACTTCGGTGGCGACCAGGCGCGCCGCTTCGACTATTCCGTTGAAGGTCGCGGTCGCCATTTTCTCGCCGAGTTTCAAATCCGGATCGAGCGGATTGGGAAATTTTTTCATCGCGTCGGTGCGGACGACGGCCACGCGCAGCGGCAGTTTGGGAAAATCGTCCGGCACCTCGGAAAGGACAAAGGGATGCGGTGCGACGGTCAGATGCTCGGCGCAGCCGCCGGCCGCCAGCAGCGCCCAGGATAAGGCGAGAAGGATGAAAATCGCGCGTTGCATAGGCAGAGATCATAGGGATTTCTCGCCGCACTGACAATGGATATCGGCCGGCGGTTGCGTATCCGGTCGTATCTTGTTCTTGACAACGGGCATGGCGGATGATAGCGGTCCTATAGACTCGTCATGACGGGCTTTTGACCCTTTTCAAGGAGGATTTGATGAAACGCACGGCGATCATTTTTTTGATTGTCCTGTTGACGATCGGCCTGGTACTGCCGGGTTCGGCGTTGGCGGCGAAAAAGAAGAAGAAGGGCGACGGCGACAAGAAGGACAAGGACAACAGCTCGCAGTCCATCATGGGCACGAAAACCCGGATGTTCGATTCGGGCGTCGATTTGGGTTTGCCGGCATTCGGATATCTGGGCCTCGGCACCATCAAGTACACGGCCGATGACAAGGATCAATCGATCGACTTTTCCGGCAGCGGCACGGTCAGCTTCCCTTATCTGGGCGCGCATTTTTCGCTGTACCCGGCCAAAACCTGGTACCTCCAGTTCGGCTTGGGCATGATCCACCAAAGCGGCCAGGTCACCTTGAAATCCGATGACCAGCCGGATCTCGACGGCGACAAGGTCGACTGGGGTGTCAATGCGTTTCGGCTCGATGCGGGCATCGGCAAGATTTTCGGCTCCTACGCCAAGATCCGCCCGAAAGCCGGCGCCGGTTTGGGCATTCTGTACACCAGCTACTACTTCGACAAAGGCGACTGGAAGGACGAAACCTTCGCCGGCTGGACGGTGGCGCCGTTCGGTTTGCTCGGTGTTGATTTCGATGTGTACCAGTCCAAGGGCTGGGGCGATATCTTCGCCGGCATCAACCTGCGCGGCGACCTCATTTACTCGCTGGCCCCGCTGGAATATTCCGGCAAAGGCGACGCGACGATGACCTGCCTGTGGTTCCCGATCAGTCTCTACCTCTCCGGCGGTCTGCGCTTCTAACGCCCGAATTGAAACCGCTCAAAAGGCCTCCCACCTGGGGGGCCTTTTTTGTTCCTGGGATAGGAATTCTAATCCGTTAGTTCAACCCGCTGAACCAGCAGACCCTTCGGCGTTCGATCCTTTGTCGGCAGAACGTCGGCGGGGATGAAGGTCGGGTCGGTTTCGACGGCGATTTCCACCAGGGAATCGGCGGGAATCGCGGCGGGGAGGGGGCCGCGCAATTCGAAAAAGCCGGTGTCGTCGAAAATCTTTTCCGCGACGGGCAGGCCGCCGGCCAGCAGCCGCGCGCGGACCGCGCCGGGATAGAACGGCCGATGCAGGTAAAAGCGCACCGCGGCGCCGGATTGCCGATCGCGCCGTAATAAAACACGGGCTTGCGCCGCGGTCCAGGCGCCTTTTTCGCCGGGCGGGTACCAGCCGTCGATCAGTTGGCCGGGATGATAGGCGCCGGTCAGGTCCAACGAGCCGGAAAAGGCGGCGCGGGCCTCGTTTTCATCCCGCGTGAACAGGTCGATCGCGAAACGTTTGACGCCCCGGTCGTAGCCGGTTCGCCGAATCAAACGGAAGCCCAGCGAGTTAAGCTCGCGCCGCGTTTCATCCAGCGGATCGTAAACCGCGCCGTGATAATCGATGAGCCAGATCCGCGTCGCGCCCGCCGCCCATTGCGCCAACTTGTCGCCGATCACTCGCCGCCGCCCCGCCGGATCCAGCGTAAACACGCGGTCGTCGAAGAGCATCCGCAACGGCAGTCCGCAAGTGCGGCTGTAATAAGCGAAGGCGTAGGCTTTTTCCTCGTGATAGGCGAGGGCCAGATCGCCCGGCCGGCCGGCTTCGCACACCGCCGTGGCCGCCGCGCGCCAATCCTGTCGCACATAGTCGGGATCGTGCCGCTCCTGATGCAGCGCGAACGCCATCGGCGCCACGACCAGCAATGTCAGCACAGCGCCGAACAGGGCGGACCGCCGGAAAAGACGATCCAGCCCGATCGCGGCCAGGATAAAAAGCGGCGGCATCAATAGCAGAACGTGACGGACATCGAACACCGGTTTGGCCGTCAGCAGGATACACAACAGGGCGAATGGAAGGGTCGCCAGAGCGATGAAAAATCCGCGCTCCCCACGGTTTTCTGATACCCGGACCCCAAAAAGCAGCGAAACGAGAAGTGGCAAGGAGCAAATTCCCAGGACCACCGCCAGCCGAATCGGATTCGGATAATCGCCGGAAATGAGCCCGAAGGTCGGCAGGCGGTCCGGCGAAGCGGCGAAAGCGAAGTAGAGCCAGATCTTCGCCGTCGCCGTGAAAATATCGACCGGCGACCGCCATGGTTGCCCACGCAACAACTGAAAGGCGAAAATCCGGGCATAAGGCGCAAACAAGGCCAGGGCGGCGAAAAGACCCAGAAACGACAGCATCACGCCACGCCAGGCATCCCGAAAGGTTTGGCGAATCCCCGCCGCCAGACCCGTTCCATACGCCATGCTGACGGCGTTTTGCTGACCGGCGGCCAGGTAATCGAGCCGCGACAAGGCCGGTTGGATGGATCGCATTTGTCGGCAGAGGCGCCCGGAAATCACCACCAGAATGAAAAAATGTGCGGCGATTGTGAAAAAATTGTAGTAGTGAAGATGCAAGGATGCCGCCGTCGCCAACAGATAACCCGCAAAATAGGGCCAGATCGGCCGTTTGAGCAGTCGGATCAAAAAGCCGGAAGCGAGCGTGATCGCCGTCAGCGCGGCTGTGTGGGCGCGAACTTCCTGCGAGCAGTAATTCGAAAGCGGATGAATGGCGGCCAGAAATCCGGCCAACAAGGCGACGCGCCATCCACCGGCCGCGAACGCCAGCCAGATCAGCGCGACGACCGCGGCAACGCCGAAAAATGCCGCCGGCAAACGGAAGGCGATTTCGCCGCTTCCAAGGCGCTGCCAATAATGCATCAAAAAGTAAAAGCCAAAGGGATTGCTGTCTTTCTGGGCGGCCTGGATCAAGGCTTGATCCAGCGGCCGAGCTGAAAACACCACCGTGTGCATTTCATCGTCCCAGAGACTGGGCTTCCCCAAATCGGCGAATCGGGTCAGAATCGCCAGGCTCACGACGGCAAGGAACAGCAGCCATTTTGTTTTTGACATGGCGCCTACTTTACGAGATATCCCACCAAGCGGGAAAGCAGGTTTTTCGATTCAAATGATATTTCATCTCGATTGCATAAAGATACAATGAAAGCGTTGAATATCCTTGACGATCCATGTAAAAAAGGTCTGTTTTTTGCATGATTTTTCCGTGGGAGAATTCGCGTCCACGCTGGGGAGTGTGATAGTCGGCCGTTTGGCCAAGGAGTCCGGAGATGAAACGTTCTGGCCCCACCTGGTTATTTGTCGTTTTCCTGTTCATTCTGGCGCTGCTTGCCGCGGCGCTACCGGGTTGCAGCAACGGCGGCGACAAAGCCGTGATTGACGACGATGACGATACTTCATCCGTCATCGGTGACGACGATGACATCAACCCTCCGGACGATGACGACAACGACGACGATAACGATTCCTCGCCGCCGGACGATGACGATGACAATGACGACAATGACGACAACGACGACAACGACGACAACGACGATAACGACGACAACGACGACAGTTCGCCCGGCGACGATGACGACGATGACGATGACAGTACGCCCGGTGACGATGACGACGATGACGACGACGACGACAATGACGTGACGCCGGGTTGGCCGTATATCGTCTTCAACAGCCCGACCGAAGATCAACATTTCACGACCTACATCATCGACATCGACGCTGATGTGTTCGAGGTCGATGACGCGGCCGATGTGACGGTGCTGTTGGACGGCGTTTCCATCAATGACGTTCTGACCGTCACGGCCTCCAAGGTGACGGGCTCCCTCGTCGCCCGTTCCGGCGGCAACCACACCTTGAAAATCGTCGCGACCAACGACCAGGGAACCGGTCAGGCGACCGTTCATTTCTTCATCGAAAAACCCTGGATCACGGTCAACACGCCCCAAACCGGCGACTTGTTCATGACCACGACGATCGACGTCGATGCGGATTACGGCAATTGTCACAATTGCGCGATCACCGTTTCGCTCGATTCCGTCGACATCACCGGTTCGTTGTACGCGCAGAACGGCCAGATTCTCGGCACCTTGGAAAGCCTCTCCGAAGGCGGGCACGAAATGGTGTTTCACATCGAAGCTTCCAAGGGCGATTCGGCCGAGGTCACTTCCTATTTCGAGATCATGCTGGAGGATCCGCATTTCGATCTGGCGCTCAGCGACTATCAAGTGGAAGTGGGCGACAATGTAGATGTGATTTATCAATTCTACGATGAATACGGCGAACCGCAAACCGTGCCGACGACCATCACCGCCAATCCCGGCGGCGGGGTGGTGATTACCGACGATACGATCAGTTGCTATTCACCCGGGTTGTATCAAATCACCGTCAGCACCGATTACAGTTCGTTCGGCACGATCGCGGCCAGCACCTGGCTTTTCGTCAGTTCCTCGGAAGCCTATTCGCTGACCTTGGACGTCGATCCGGACGAGGTGGAGGTCGGCGGTTCGGCGATCGTCACCCCCACGGTGCTCGACTCCGCAGGCAACGTCATCACCTGGATGCCGGTCGGTTACTCGGTCGATCCGCCCTACGGCACGGTCGTCAACGGCAACGTCTTCACCTTCAACCAGGCGGGCACGGTCACCATCACGGGCAACGTCCTGGGCACCGGCGTGTACGCGACGGCTACGGTCACGGTCAATCCCGGCGCGCCCTCCGCGCTGGAGTTGTTCTGCGATCCGCCCACGGTCACGGTCGGCGATTCGGTCACTTGCTGGGTGCAGATCACCGACGCCTACGGCAACAATTTGCCGGACGAAGATTACTATTACGAGGTGTTCCCGGTGGCGACGATTCTCGGCGACCAGATCACCTTCTCGACCGACGGGATTTACACGATTACGGCCCATTCCTCCAATTATCCGACGACCTTGATGGACAGCGTGATCATCGAGGTGTTGGATGATGAGACCACTCCGGGCATCGTCATCACCTCGCCGCAACGGGCCCTCTACACCACATCCGATCTCTTCGTGAATGTGGCGGGCTACATCTACAACGTCGATCTGATGCAGCCGGGCACCACGGTCAAATTGAACGGCACGGAAATTTATTACAACGGTTCCACGGGCGATTTCGGGCCCGAGGCGTTCTGGTTGCAACCCGGCATCAACATCATTTACGTCGAGGTGGATGACGGCGAGGGGAACACGGCGCGCGCCGCGACCAGCGTCTATTACGCGCCGCTGGAATGGACCAACGACGCCTGGATCGCCAACGCGTTCGGCATTCACCTGTCGGGCGATGGGTTCAACCAGGTCGGCGCCATCGTGCAGTCCTACTTGAATACGCTCAACCTGGAAGAAATGCTGATGGCGATCAACCCGGTCTTCGACGAGCGGGCCGAGGTCTGGGGCGTCACCGTGGCTAGCGCCAAGGCTGATATCACCTCAGTCGAATACAATGCCCCGGCCATTACCTTCACCCCGACCGACGGCGGCCTCACCGTCCAGGCGACGGAAGACTGGTTGAAGGTCTACTTCGACGTGCGGTGCGGCGTCTTTTCCAAGGGCGACGACAAGGTCTATTTCACCATCTCGGGCGACGTGTCGGTCACCGACATGACCCTGACCAGCAACGCCGATTTGTCGGTGAATCCCAATACGCACCAGATCATCGTCGATCTGGTACCGTTCGACATGGATGTCGGCTCGTTCAACTTCCACATCGACAACTTCCCGGACGCGCTGATCGACCTGTTCGAATCGTCGATTCAGTCGTTGGTCGAGGAGGCGGTCGAAAATGCGTTGGACGACGCGGTCGAACCGTTGATCCAGGACTTCATGGATGATTTCTCGCTGTCCTTTAACTACACCATCAACAATCCGACCACGGGCGAGGATATCGATTACAGCTTCGTCGGTCAGGTGGACTCGCTCGATCAAACCACTTACGGAATGACCGCCTGGCTGGAAAGCCAGGTGCTGACCAGCGTGGTCAATCCGATCGTCCGGCAGTTCAACGGTTCCTACCGGACCACCGGCAACGTCCCGGCGATCACCACCGAGCCCAGCGGCCAGCCGTTCGGGATCGCCTTGGCCATCAACGACGATGTGTTGAACCAGATCATTTACCAGGCGTACCGCAGCGGCGTTCTGCACCAGGATCTCAACGATGCCATCGATGCCTGCGACTCGGTGTTCTACGCGTTGATGCCGGACATCTGCGACACTTATCAGAGCGGCTCCGATCCGGTCTGGTTGGATGTCAAAATCCGGCCGCAACTGGTGCCGGTCGCGCATCTCTACGCACCGGGGAAAACCACCGACGTCGGCGCCAAGGTGGAGATCGGCGATATGTTCGTTTATCTCTACGCCGACGGCGGATCCGGACCGGAAACGGTGCTGTGCTTGTCGGTCAGTTCGGTCATCCCGGGCACCTTCCAGTTCGTTTATCCGGACAATGTCCTGACGTTGGATCTGGGAACGCCGACCACCTACATCGACACGATCGATAATCCGCTGGCGTTGCCGGAGAATCTGTTCGAGGGCATCGCGCCGCTCCTGGTCGATCTGTTCATCCCGGTTTTGGAAGACGCCATCGACGACTTCCAGATGCCGGAATTCGAGGTGGAAGGCGATACCTATCTGCCGGTTGTCACCAGCATGGGGCTGATCGGTTCGATCATGGATTACCTGGGAGCATTCGGCGATATCGTCGAGGAAACGAAATAAACCGTTCTTCAGGGCATGAACAGGCGGGTCCGCAAGGGCCCGCTTTTTTTTTCGAATCTTGTGCCGTCCATTAAATTCGGTTAATGCTACCCACCATGCGCAATGAACGTCAGCAGCGGGAGATCGCCGTCATCGGCGCCGGCCCCGCGGGAGCCCATCTCGCCAGGCGGCTCGCGGAAACCGGCCTCCGGGTCTGGCTGTTCGATCCGCGCGCGCCCTGGGAAAAACCGTGCGGCGGCGGCATTACCCATCAGGCCTGGTCACGCTTTCCGATTCTGCGCGCTGCTTCCCTGAAGCCGCACGAAGTCTTCCAATCCTTGCAGATTTCACCGCATCGCCAGTTTTTCGTGGTCGACCAGGGCCATCCCCTGCTGATGGTTTCGCGCCGGGCGTTGGGCGAGGTCATGCTCGACGCGGCGACGCGGGCGGGCGCGGTCCATGTGCCGGCGGCGGTCGAGCGCCTCGAATCGTCGGCCGGGCGAATCCGGTTGACCGCCGGCGGCCGGGAATACCTGGCTGATTTCGTGGCCGGGGCGGATGGGGTGCGGTCGTTGGTGCGCCGGACCTTTCTCGGCGAACTGGCGAAAGAGCGGACCCTGGGCGCCATCTGCCGATTTTACGAAGGCGGTCCGGGCGACCCGACGGTGGTGCGCGTTGCTTCGTTTCCCGGGTATTGCTGGTCGTTCCCGCGCGCCGATTGCCTGGCGGTCGGCGTCGGGGCGATGCAACGCGGCTACGACATCAAAGGAGCCCTGGAAGGCTTCATGGCGGATTTCTATCCCGGTCGCCGGCCGCTCGGACCCGCGCAAGGCGCGTTGTTGCCGTATCTGCACGATTTCGGCGCCTATCGCGAGCCGCGAGTCGGCGCTTGCTGGGCGTTGATCGGCGACGCGGCGGGTTTCGTCGATACGCTGACCGGCGAGGGCATCGGTTACGCCGTTTGGTCGGCCGATCTTTTGGCCGATGCTATTCTGGCCGGGCGTCCCGGGCGCTACGAAGGCGCCTGGCGCCGGGCTTTCGGCTGGCATTTGATGAGCGGCGCCTGGGTGGCGCGGCACATTTTTAATCCGAAATTCATCGACCGCTTTTTCACGGCGATCACGGTTTGTCCGGCCTTGCGCCGAACCTTCATGGATTACGTGTGGAACCTGCCGCCTTATCCGGTTCTGCTCGGCCGGGCCTTGCGGGCCTTGCCGGCCACCCGGCGCGAATGGCGGGCTTTCAAGCGAGACGGCGCCCTGATTCCCGCCGAGCGGCTTCAGCCGTTCGAATCGCTGGCCGGACAGATCGATTTTCAATATCGGCCGTAAATCTTCGCGTTCGCCGCGGATATGCCGCGGTAGGCGATTGACAGTCCGGGCGGCGCTTCTTATTTTCCGAGACGACCAGTAATGAATGAACCCTTCGGAGGCAACGGGATGAAAGGAATGACCCGCCAGGAATTGGCCCGCTACAACGGTAAAAACGGCCAGCCGGCTTATATCGCCTACCAGGGAAAGGTCTACGACATTTCCAATTCGAGAAAGTGGAAGGAAGGCCGGCACATGCTCAAACACGAGGCCGGCCAGGATCTGACCGCTTCGCTCGGCGTCGCGCCGCACGGCGACGATGTCTTCGCCGCGTTTCCGATCGTCGCCCACCTGGTGACCGAAATGACCGCGGCGGAACTGGCGACACACAACGGACAGGACGGGCGACCGACCTACCTCGCCTACCAGGGCAAAATCTACGACGTTTCCGATTCGAAAAAATGGAAAAACGGCAAGCACATGATGAAACACGAGGCCGGCCGCGATTTGACCGCCAGCCTGGCCGCCGCGCCGCATGACGAAAAGGTGTTCGAAAATTTTCCGATCGTCGGTGCCTTGGCCGAAAAGCCGGCCCGCGAAGAGGACGAGCCGGCGGCGCCCTGGCCGCTGTCGTTCATCTATCGCCGATTCCCGTTTTTCAAGCGGCATTCGCATCCGTTCGCGGTGCATTTCCCGATCGGGCTCATCCTCGCCGGTTTTCTGTTCGTGCTACTGCACCTTTTCTTCGGCCGGACCGAGCCGTTCTACCTGGAAAAAACCTCCTATTACCTGATCGTGCTCAGCGCGTTCACCGCGCCGTTTTCGGTGTTGACCGGCATGCAGGTCTGGTACGCGGTCTACGGCATGGGCAAAACGTTCAAGCTGACTTTCAAACTGATCGGCGGCATTGTCGTTTGCGTGCTTGCGGCCATCCTTTCCCTGCTGCACGTGGCCAACCCGTCGCTGATTCTCAGCCCGCTCAACGCCATGTCGTACGTATACATCGGCATCTACGGCATCGCGGTGCTGTTGGTCGGGACGGTCGGCTTTTTCGGCGGACAGTTGACGTTTCCGAACGAATAGCCTTTCGGGTTGGAAAGCCGACGCGCGCCGGTATTTATAACCAATTTGCCGCACGAATGGGCCTTTTCGGAGAAAGGCTCGAAATTCTTATTGAAAATCTTTGCGATATTTGGTCCAATAAAACGTCGTTAAGGGTGGCCGAGGCGCTGTCGAGTCCGGTTCGTCGATCGTCGTTTGCCGAATTCGACTCTCGTCGCGGCAGGATGTCAACGTTGGACTGAAAAGTGTCTGTAGGGCTACAAGGTGCGTTTCGGCAGCGTCTCAGCGAGTACAAACCGGATTCCGTCCTTTTCCCACGATCCCGTTGCGGTTTGGTTGAGAATCGTTAACCGTGCTTTGCCTCGCCTGCAGTGCTTTCGGTCCGCAAGCAAGGGAGAATGACTGATCGATGAGGAACAAACTGTTTGTGGGCGGTTTGGCTTGGGCTACCACCAGCGAAGGTCTGCAGGAAGCGTTTTCGCCGTACGGTGAAGTCGTCGAAGCGAAAGTGGTGACGGATCGCGACACCGGTCGCAGTCGCGGTTTCGGTTTCGTTTCCTATGCCACCGACGAGGAAGCCAAGGAAGCCTTGGCAATGAACGGCACCGAACTCGACGGGCGCCGGATCCGGGTCGATATCGCCCAGGAAAAGGAAGGGCGCGGCGAACGGTCGTTCAACCGCCGCGATCGCTGATCAATCAAGTCGATTTTTGTTCGATCATTTGAACAAAATCGCGGGTTCGTCCCACCATTAATAAAATGTCGCCGGGCTGAAGCACCAATTCGGGCGGCGGCAGAAAGACGAACCGCGCCGGGTTTTTCTGTTTAACCGCGATGATCAACACGCCGAAACGTTTGCGCAAATGCAATTCGATGAGATTTTTTCCGGTGAACCAGGCAGGTGCGGTGATTTCCTGTACTTGGTAATCCTCGGTCAAAGGGATGAAATCCAAAAAATTCGGATCCTGAATGGATGCCGCCAGGCGGCGTGCGCTTTCTCGCTCGGGGAAGATGATTTTATCCACGCCGATCGCTTGTAAAATGGAGGCGTGATCGTCGTTCGCGGCTTTGGCGAGGATTTTTTTCAGCCCGATTTTGCGCAGGTGCAGGGCGCAGAGAATACTGGCCTGCAAGTTCCCGGTGATACTGATGACGGCTTGGTCGAAGTCAGTTGAAACAGCCTCGCGAAGGTCGTCGAAGTCGCTGACATCCAGAATCAATGCATGTTGCACGCGATCTTGGATCGCTTCGACCAGTTCCTTTTTGCGATCAATCGCCAGGACCTCGGAGGAAACGGCTAAAGCGCAAGCCAATTCGAAACCGAATTGGCCCAGCCCGATGACGCAAATCCGTGATTTTTTACTCATCCCACCATGATCCTTCCTTCGGGGTGTTGGATTCTGACACGCTTTTTTTCGACGATCCAGGCGGCGATGGTCAGCGGGCCGACGCGCCCCATGAACATGGAGCAGATCAACCAGACCCGGCCGATCATCGAAAGGTGGGGCGTCAACCCGGTGGAAAGCCCCACGGTCGCGAAGGCGGAAACCTGCTCGAACATGACATCTTGCAGGCCGAATCCGGGTTGCAGATTCTCGGTGGAAAGTAAAAGCAGGATGCCGAACAGATTCCAGCCGACGGCCAGCGCGAAAAGCAAGGTCGTGCGGCGCACGATTTGATGCGAGATGGTTTTACCGAACAAGGTCACTTCATCGGAACCGCGTAGGCGGGCGACGAGTCGGGAAAGCCAAATCGCCATCGAGGTGGTTTTCACGCCGCCGGCGCAGGAACCGGGGGAGCCGCCGATAAACATCAATATCGTGACGAAGAGCAAGGAAGCCGGGGGCAGGGCACCGATACGGATCGAATTGAAACCGGCGGTTCGGGCGGTCACGGATTGAAAAATAGCCCCGCCGATTTTCTCCGGCAGGGATTTTTCCTCACCGGGCATTCCGAAGAGCAGAATCCCCAAGGTTCCGCCGACGATTAACAACGCGCTCGCCCAGAAAACCGTGCGGGCATGCAGCGAAAAACGGAAAATGGAATTTGATTCCCGCTTGCTTCGTAGGGAAAAAACTTGCCAGATCTCAATCAGGACGGTATGGCCTAACCCGCCTAGTACGATCAGCAACAGGATGATTGTCAGCACCGGCCAATTGGCGCGGAACGATAGAAGGTTTTCGGAATAAATGGAAAAGCCGGCGTTGCAAAAAGCGGAAATCCCGTGAAAAACGGCACTGAATAATGCTTGCTTCACCGGATGATCGGGTAATAAAAATAAAAAGAGCAAGAGAATCCCGGTCAATTCAATCGTTCCCGTGATGAGAATAATTCGGCCCACTATCTGGGCGATATCGTTGGCGGCAGTACGTTGCATCAGGCTGTCGGCCAAAGCGACTTGCGATTTTAATGACAGATTGCGGCCGAGCATGCCGAAAATCAGGGCGGCAAAAACCATCCAGCCCAATCCGCCCAGCTGAATCAGGATGACGATGATCATTTGCCCGACGTGGTTGAAATCCTTGGCCGTATCGACCACTGTCAAGCCGGTGACGCAGACGGCGGAGGTGGAGGTGAACAGGGCATTGAGCAGAGAGACGCTGCCCGGGGTGTGGGAAACCGGCAACCACAGCATGATGCCGCCCAGGCCGATGGCTGCTGCGAACCCGATGATGACAATGGATTCGGGCGACCAGTGAAGCGGATTAGTCAGCAACCTGGTCAGAACTCTCGAAGCGAATCGATTCGCGAAAGTGCGCATCGGCAACGCCTCATTCCGCCGGTTATTTCTTTTTCGCGGGCGGCTTGCCTTTCGGTTCCGGTTCTTCCTTCATCTTGATTTTCCCGTCTTCCATGAAGAACTTGGCGAACGGGCTTTCGTGTCGCGGCTGGTTTTGCCGCCCGGGCCGATCCTTGCCGCCGTGGCTCGCAGCGGCCGCCGGCGGTCTGCCGCCGGTCGGGGCTTGCTGGCGTGGCGGCCGCGATTGCGGCGGGCGCGGCGGTCCTTCGCGGCGCGGCGGCCGTTCGCCGGCCGGTTGCGGGGGGCGCGGTTGCTGGGGCGGGCGCGGCGGCGTTTCCGTCGTCTGTTTCAACGACAGCGAAATGCGCTTCCGATCCAGGTCGACACCGATGACCTTCACCGTGAGGTGCTCGCCGACCAGGATGAAATTGGTCGGGTTTTCGACGTAGTTCCAGGCCAGTTCGGAAAGATGCACCAGGCCGTCCTGGTGGACGCCGATGTCGACGAAGGCTCCGAAGTCCGTGACGTTGGTGACGACGCCTTCCAGCAGCATCCACTCGCGCAGGTCGTGGAGGGTCGTGACGTTGGGATCGAAGCGCACCGGGTCGAATTTTTCCCGCGGGTCGCGTCCGGGCTTGGCCAATTCCGCGAGAATGTCCTGCAAGGTCGGCAGGCCGACGTCCTCGCTGATGTATTGGTCGATTTTTATCTTGGCGCGTTGCTCGGCGTCGTTCATCAGCGCCGTCACGTCAACGCCCAGATCGGTCGCCATGCGCTGCACCAGCGGATACCGTTCGGGGTGGACCGCCGAGGCGTCGAGCGGTTGCTCGCCGTTGCGGATGCGCAAGAATCCGGCGGCCTGCTCGAACGTCTTGGGGCCGATGCCGTTCACGGCTAGCAGTTCCTGGCGGTTGCGGAAGACGCCGTGCGCCGAACGGTATTTGACGATCGCCGCGGCGCGTGCGGCGTTCAGGCCCGAGACCGAGGCCAGGAGTTTCGGGCTGGCGGTGTTGAGGTCCACGCCCACCGCGTTGACGCAGCTCTGCACCACGTCGTCCAGGCTCTTCTGCAAAGCGTCCTGGTCGACGTCGTGCTGGTATTGGCCGACGCCGATCGACTTCGGGTCGATTTTCACCAATTCCGCCAGCGGATCCTGCAGGCGCCGGGCGATGCTGATCGCGCCGCGAATGGTGAGGTCCAGGTCCGGGAATTCCTGCCGGGCGATTTCGCTCGCCGAATACACGCTGGCGCCGGCCTCGTTGACCTGCACCACCGTCGCGTCGTTGAGTTGTTCGCGGTCCAGGCCGCGCAGGAACGATTCCACTTCGCGGCTGCCCGTGCCGTTGCCCACGGCGATGGCCTCGATCTGGTAGCGGCGGCAGTAGAATTCGAGGCTTTTGATCGCCTGCTCGATCTTTTCCTTGTTGTGCAGGATGTCGATGACCGTGCTGGCCAGCAGGTCGCCCTTGCCGTCGAGCGCCACCATCTTGCTGCCGGTGCGCAGGCCGGGGTCGATGCCCAGCACCCATTTCGCGCCGAGGGGCGGGGCCATCAGCAGGCGGCGGAGGTTTTTCGCGAACACCGAAATGGCCATGCGGTCGGAGCGCTGGCGCAGTTCCTGCCGCGCGTGTCCCTCGATCGCCGAGACCAGTAGCCGGTCGTAGGAATCTTCCGCCGCGGCGAGCAAATGCGCGACCAACGTGGCGGTGGCGTTTTTAATGACGTGCCGATGAACGATGTCCATCGCCTGGTCGCGGTCGGCGGTGATCCGAAACAGGAGCACGTCCTCGGCCTCGCCGCGCCGAATGGCCAGCATGCGGTGGCTGGGGATGGACTTGGCCGCCTCGGAAAAATGGAAGTAATCGCGGAATTTGGCGCCGTCTTTTTCCTTGCCGGGCTTGGCCTTGGCGGTGACGGTTCCCTGGTTCAGATAAAGTTCGCGCAACGCCGCGCGCAACGCGGGCAGTTCCGAGATGCGTTCGGCGACGATGTCGCGCGCGCCCTGCCAGGCGGCGGCGACGTCGGGCACGCCTTTTTCAGCGTCGACGAAGGGAGCGGCGAGGGCGTCGGGATCGCCGTCCAGCGTCTCCTGCTTCCAGATCAGGTCCGCCAGGGGTTCGAGCCCGCGGGCGATCGCTTCCGAAGCCCGCGTCTTCCGTTTGGGCTTGTACGGCAGGTACAAATCCTCGAGCTCGGCGGCGTCGCGGGTTTGTTCGATTTTTTCGCGCAGTTCGGCGGTCAGTTTGCCTTGCTGTTCGATCGTGCGGAGGATGGTTTCCTTGCGTTCGTCGAGCCGCTTGAGATAGTCGAGGCGATCGCGGATTTCGGCGATCCGCACCTCGTCCAACCCGCCGGTGGCCTCTTTGCGATAACGAGCGATAAAGGGAATCGTCGCTTCCGCGTCCAACAGGGCGATCGTTTGCGAGACACCCGCTTCGGGAAGGCCGGCTACCCGGGCGATTTCAGTTGCATAGTTGGCGATCACGTATCGGCTCCCTTTTACATAAGGCCCCGATGGTGTCAAATTATTCACCAATGTCAAGCGAATAGGTGCGCCGCCGCCCGGCGGAGAATCGGCGCGCGACGAGGGAAAAATCATGGCCGATCAACTTTGGTACGAGAAAATGCCCGTGGCGGTCACGGTGTGCGATCGCGACGGCGTCATCGTGGATATGAACGAAAAAGCCGGCGAAACCTTCCGCAAATGGGGCGGTAAGAAATTGATCGGCCAGAGCCTGCTCGATTACCACCCGGAACCGGCGCGGGCCAAGCTGGTCGAGATGCTGCGGACCCAGCAGGCCAACACCTATTACATCGAAAAAGCCGGTCGCCGGAAGATCATTCACCAAACGCCCTGGCGCGTTGACGGCGAATACCGCGGATTTGTGGAAATCTCGTTCGAGCTGCCCGACGAACTGCCGACACATAAACGGGGTTGACGTGAAGCCCGTAGTGTCCCCCCGAAAGCAAGACAGATTTAGGCGGCTTTTAGGGTGAGGTAAGCCGCTTCGACCTCGTTCGGCGTCCGGTAACCGAGCGCCGAGTGGATTCGTTTTTCATTGTACCAGCGGACATATTGGTCGATG
>JAAYVF010000072.1 GCA_012517325.1 Myxococcales bacterium
AAGCCCGATGCAAAACGGAAAATCGAAAGGGAACAACCAACTGGACGTGGGTCTATCAGGCCTCGGCTCCGAACTCTACGTAACCAAGGGGACATTTTTGCTGCACAGTTGAGGGGACATATTGCCTAAGTATAAACAGGCGACCGCGAAAACCTACATCCGCTCCGGAACCTCGATGCCCAGCAAAAACAGGCCGAGACGAATCTGCCGCGCGGTCGCGTCGCAGAGCGCCAGGCGGGTGTCGCGCGTCACGCCTTCCGAGGATAGCACGGAACAGTCGCGGTAGAACGAATTGAACGCCTGCGCCAGGTTGAACAGGTGCTCGCCGAGCAGGTTCGGGTAGTACTCCACCGGCACGTCGTGCACGACATCGGCGAAACGCAGCAGTGTCAGCGCCAGGGCGCGTTCGGATTCGTGCTCGACGGCCACGGGGGCGTCGGTCGCCAGGCGCCAGTCGGGCGCGCCCAGTTTACGGAAGATCGAGCGAATCCGCGCGTAGACGTACTGCAGATAGGGCGCGGTGTTGCCGTCGAAGGCCAGCAGCTTGTCCCAGTCGAAGCGGTAATCGCTGTTGCGGTTTTGCGAAAGGTCGGCGTATTTCACCGCGCCGATGCCGACGATTTCGGCGACCTGCCGCTTTTCCTCCGCGGGCAGATCGACGCCCTTCTCGGCCATGATGGCCTGGGCGCGCTGCGCCGCCTCGGCCAGCAAATCCGCCAGGCGGATCGTGCCGCCCTCGCGCGTTTTGATCGGCCGGCCGTCGGCGCCCAGGATCGTGCCGAAGCCCACGTGCACCAGCCGCTGCGCATAGCCCATTTTGCGCGCCGCCGCGAACAACTGGACGAAGTGCAGGCTCTGCCGCTTGTCGACGACGTAGACGATCTCGTCGGCGCGATGCGCGTCGTGGCGGTAGCGGATGGTCGCCAGGTCGGTGGTCGCGTAATTGAACGCGCCATCCGATTTGCGGATCATGAACGGCTTGTCGGCCAGTTGCGGATCGTCGTCCGGCCCGAAGTAGACGAGCACCGCGCCCTCGTCCTCGCGGGCGATGCCGCGCGCCGTCAGATCCGCCACCAACGGCGCCAGGTCGTCATGATAGGCGCTTTCGCCACGCCACTCGTCGAAGGTCACCCCGAGCCGCGCGTAAATCTTGTCGACCTCGGCGCGCGAGGCCGCCGCGAAACGCCGCCACAAGGCGCGGTTGTCCGAATCGCCGGCCTGCAACTTGGCCAGTTCGGCGCGCGCCTGATCGGCCTGCGCCGCGTCGTTTTTCACGGCGTCGTTGGCCAGCTTGTAGACACGCTCCAGCTCGTCGGTCGGGTGCGCCTGCAGCGCGGCTTCGTCGCCCCACCGCCGGAAACCCCAGATCAACATGCCGAACTGCGTGCCCCAGTCGCCGACGTGGTTGTCGCCGATTACGCGATGGCCGAGAAAGCGCAGCAACCGCGCGATGGAGTCGCCGAGGATCGTGCTGCGCAGATGGCCAACGTGCAGCGGCTTGGCGACGTTGGGGCTGGAAAAATCGACGACGACCGTGCGCGGCGATTCGACCGGCTCGACGCCGAGCCGCTCGTCGCGGGCCAGTTCGGCCAGCCGGCGGTTTAGGAAGCCGGCGTCCAGCCGCAGATTGACGAACCCCGGCCCGGCGATTTCGGGTTCGCCGAACATGCCCTGAGCCTCGAGTTTCGCGTCGATCCGGGCCGCCGCGACGAGGGACTGGGCCAGTTCGCGCGGATTTTTCCCCAGTTTTTTCGCCGCCCCCATCACGCCGTTGATCTGATAGTCGCCGAACTTCGGATTCGCCGTTTCCTTGACGATCGCGGGAGAATCACCGCCGGTCAGCCGGGAAAGCAGGCCGGTGAATTCGTTTTCCAACCAATGTCGCAGTTGCATGTTCGCTCCGGAAAAACAAACAGGGGGGTCGATCCCCTAAAATGTAAACACCTCATAGCCGTGTTCCAGGTAATGCCCGATGCTCGGGTGGCCCTTCATCTCGCCACGTAATTCGATGCCTTGTTCGCGGGCACTGTCGGCGGCCCCCATTTTCGTCGCGCAGGCCAGGCAGGCGCAATCGATCAGGCCCGCGTCACGCGCTTGGAAATACAACGCGGCGAACGGTTGTTCCGGGTGTTCCTGAAATTCCTTGATCAGCTTGGTGGCCGATCCCTCGATGACGATCGTCACGGCGTAATCGCGCTCCTTCAGGTCAAAGGCATTGAGTAGTACGTGCACGAAACACATCGGTTCGCCGTTGAAGGCAAACAGCGCAGCCTTTTTCACCATCGGGTTCCTCCACAATCGAATTCGGGCCGGTGATCAGCCGGGCATCCGCCCATAGTCATCGGTCAGGCGCACGATGTCGTCCTCGCCGAGGTAATCGCCGCGTTGGATTTCGATGAACACCAGGGGGTCGTCGCCGGTGTTCTGCATCCGGTGCGCGGTGCCGAGGGGAATGTCGAGCGCGACGCCCGCGGCGACCGGAATCGCTTCCTCGCCCCGCGTCGCCAGGCCGACGCCGCTCACCACGAACCAATGTTCCTCGCGCCGGCGGTGGTACTGCAAACTGAGCCGTTGGCCCGGCAACACAATGATCCGCTTGACCTGATAGCCGTTCTCCAGCAGCAACACCTCGAAACTGCCCCACGGGCGATGATCGATGTAATTTCCCTCGGTCATGATTGCATCCGGTTTCGTGACAAGTCGGCAGTATAGAGTGCCGCCGCGGCCGTTTCCACCGGAAAAAGGATAAAAAAAGGGGCCGTGACGGGGTTTTGGGGGGGAAGGATCACGGCCCTAAATAAGGATGATGGTCAGGCGTATCCGTCACCGTTTGGGGATTTTACGGAAGTCCGCTTGGAACTTCGCGATCCCCAGGTCGGTGAGAGGATGGGTAAACATTTGTTTGAGCACCTTCAACGGCACGGTCGCGATATCCGCGCCGGCCAGCGCGGCATCCACCACGTGCAACGGATGGCGGATGCTGGCCACGATGATTTCGGTATCGTAGCCGTAGTTGTCGAAAATGATCTTGATCTTTTCGATCAGGTCCATGCCGACTTCGCTGACGTCGTCGAGCCGGCCGACGAACGGGCTGACGTAGGCCGCGCCCGCCTTGGCGGCGATCAACGCCTGGCTGGCCGAAAAGATCAGGGTGACGTTGCTGCGGATGCCTTCGTCGCACAAAACCCGGACCGCCTTGATGCCTTCCTCGGTCATCGGGATTTTAACCACGACGTTCGCGGCCAGTTTGGCAAGCTCACGGGCCTCGGCGATCATGCCCTTGGCGTCCTCGGCGATGACCTCAAGGCTGATCGGCCCGGAGACGAGCCGCGTGATCTCGGGCGCCACTTCCTCGAAACTCTTGCCGGTCTTCGCGATCAGCGACGGATTGGTGGTCACGCCGTCGACGAGACCCATCTCGACGCCTTGCTTGATCTCCTGGATGTCGGCGGTATCGAGGAAAAATTTCATCTTCGCGGCCCTTCGTCTAGTATTTGAAGCCGGTCGCCAGGAAGACGGCGGTTTCGGTGAAAATCGACAGTTCCAGGTTGAAGAACACGTTCTGGGTCACGAAGTAGTCGCAACCGATGAACGCGCCCCAATCCATGTCGCCCTCGATGTCGTTCGTGCTGCCGTCGAACTGCACCGCCATCCGGTCGTATTTGATGCCGCCGTACGGCGCTAGGCTGCGCATCACGTAGGAGGCGATCAGGCTGGCCTGAAATTCCATCAACCGCGCGGCCATGGTGCTGTCGCGCGTCTGCGTCTCAAGGTATTGCGCGTCCAGCGTGACGTTCAGCGGGCTTTTCCAGGTCAGCGGGAAAAGTTGCGGCCGCAAGCCGCCGCCGTAGGTCGTGCCCAGCGAGCCGGAATAATCGCCGTCGTCGAGTTGCAAATCGCCCACGCCGATCAGGCCGTAAATGTCGACGTAGCGGATCGGCGCGATGTCCGCCTTGACCAGAAAGCGGCTGGTGCTCATCTGGTCGCTGATGTCGTCGTTTTCGATGACGTGGATGTCATGCATCGAAAAACCGACGCCGGCGCCGACCGAAAACGACGGCCCGATGTTGTAACTGAGCCCGCCGACATTGGATGCCGGAGCCGGCCCCGCGTGGAGCAAAACCCCACAAACGATAAATACCGCGATTATGTATGCTTTTTTCAACATCTTGATACGCTGGATGATGATGACCACAACATATGGAATCATGGTCATTATCCTTATCGAGGCCGATCTGTCAAGGATTTTTCCTGAAATTTTTTCATTCACCACAACATATTGATTTTAATCGACAAACCGATTCCAGCGGTGGGGGAGTCAGCGGTCGAAAGGCCGAAGCGCGGGACAATGCGAAAATTTTCACCCGGCGAGCAGCACCAGAATGCCGAAAATCGTCAGATCGGCGAAAACGTGCGCCACCCAGGGGGCAAGCAGGCCACGGGAAACCAGGCGGATCGCGCCCAGCATCAGGCCGTAGATCGCCGCCAGAAAAACGCCGGACCAGCCGCGTGGAAAACCGTGGATATGCAACAGTCCGAACGCCGCCGCCTGGAGGCAAAGTCCGCCGATCCGGCCGAACGCGGCCGTCAGCGCTTGTTGAATCAAACCGCGAAAAATCACTTCTTCCGCCAACGCGTTGCCGCCGGCGAAGCAGACGCCGGCAAAAGCCAACCACCACGGCGACCAGGCGGGCACCTTGGCTTTCAGGTCCGCGAGGTCAGGCCGCACCGTAAAAAACCAGATCACCAGGGCCGCACTGGAAACCACCACGGTCAAAGCGATCCACCGCCATTCCCGTCTGCCCAGGCGGCCGAGCCGCGGCCATTCCAGCGAACGGCGCAATCGCGGCCAGATATCAACCAAAACCAGATACCCGGCAATGGCGATGAGCGGCGGCAGCGGCCAGGCGTCGCGTAGCGGCGGCAGTTCCAGACAAATCGCCGTGAGGGTCAGAAGCAGCCCGAGGTGCAGGCAAGATTCGACGTGCCAAAAAAACGCCAGACCGGTCAATGCCGTCAGGCCGATGATGATGGAGAAGTGATGTTCGTCATTGAAAAATGACAGGGAGAGATAGGCGGCCGTCAAGGAAAGCGCCAACAGCGCCCCCGGCCAGGACAAGCGCGGCGGCGCAACGATTTCGCCGGCCAAATCCCGCCACCGGAAGTCCGGCCTACTTTCCGCCAAGCTCATCCTCCGGCTTCACCTCGTGGTCCAGCGCGTCCTGCAAATCGTCGAATGGCACGCCCAACAGTTGGGCGATTTTCTTGCCGACCGCCGCCAGATAGGCGCCATCGATGCCCTCGTCCACGATATTGGATTTACCGGCGGCGGTGGCCAGCGCCAGCGTGATGTGGAAGTCGTTGCCGCTTTTGGCGACGATCCGGCTGAAGGTCACCCGGCGGATTTCGTCGAACGACAGCTCCCATTTGGTCGCCTTTTTTTCAATCTGGACGAGGCGGCGGGCCTTGCCGTCGATGGTCAGGCGGGAAACCGGCGCGCGGACGAGCAGCCACACGGCCAGAAACACTACGAAGAAAAGGCCCAGCAGCAATTGATAAGCGCGGTATTCGCCGGCGTCCGCTTCCGGGCGCAGAACCAATCCGACGAACAGGTTCCAGAACAAGGCCCAGACCGTCAGAAAGGCGAAAATCCGCCGCCAGTTCTTTTGGGCGCGCGGTTTGACCAGAATCAGGCGATCGGGGCGATCCGCGGCGATTCGCGACCGGCAGCGCTGCAGGTTCGGCTTGTCGACCGGCGAAATGAGCAGGCCGCAGACGAAACCCACGCTCAACCAGAGAAATTCCACCGCCAGGACCAGCCGCATGACCGTCGTTTTTTCGCCGATCAAACCCATCAGTACCGAGCCGGCCAGGCCCAACGCCACCAGTTCGATCCAGAAGGTGAAAAACCGGCCGTGGTGGAACAGATAGCGCGTCGCGTAGCCGACCAGCAGGCCGCAGACCACCTCCATCACCGAAATCCAGACGGCGAAGGAAATCACACTGTCGGCGGGCGAGGCGATCGCCAGCAAATGAACGGCGGATAAGTCGATCATGATGTTGCCCCGCGCTTCGGCGTTTCACCGGCTTTTTCCAACCATTGGCCGAGTAGGGTCCGGCGGCGCTGCGCCTCGTCGTTGCGCACCGCCCGTTCGAGCGCGCGCCGCGAGCCGCAGAGCACCACCAGCCGCTTGCCCCGCGTCACCGCCGTGTACAGCAGGTTGCGGGCCAGCAGCAGGTAATGTTGCGTATGGAGCGGCGCGACGACACACGGATACTCGCTGCCCTGCGATTTGTGCACGCTGACGGCATAGGCGGGCGTCAGGTCGTCCAACGCGGCGGTCGCGAGCGTCACCGGCCGGCCGTCGAATTCGACGACCAGTTGCCGTCCCTCGACGTCCAGCCGCGATACGCGCCCCAGATCGCCGTTGTAGATTTCGTTGTCGTAATCGTTGGCCATCTGCATCACCTTGTCGCCGAGCCGATACAGCCGCTCGCCGATCGTCAGCGCGGGGCCGCTCGGATTGAGGCGGTCGCGCAAGGCTTCGTTGAGCCGCGCGACGCCCGCCTCGCCCCGGTGCATCGGCGCCAGCACCATGATGTCCAGGAACGGGTCGAAGCCGTAGGTCTGCGGCAGCCTTCGCGCCGCCAGATCGACCACCAGTTCGCGCAACTTTTCCGGATCGTCCTCCTCGATGAAAAAGAAGTCGCTGTCCTTTCCGCCCGCCAGCTCGGGCAGCAGTCCGTCGCGGATGCGGTGCGCATTGGTGACGATGCGGCTGCCCAGGGCCTGCCGGTAGATGCGGGTCAGGCGGCGCGTTTCGACCCACGGGCAATCGATCAGATCGCCCAGGACGTTGCCGGGGCCGACGCTGGGCAGTTGATCGACGTCGCCGACCAGCACGAGGTGTGCGCCCCGGCCGACGGCGTCGGTTAGGGCCGCGGCGAGCTGAACGTCGAGCATGCTCGCCTCGTCGCAGACGACGAGGTCGGCCTCGAGCGGATTGTTGCCATGGCGCTCGAACCGGTTGAGCCGCGGATTGATTTCGAGCAGGCGATGCACCGTTTTGGCGATCCGGCCCGACGACTCGCCCAGGCGCTTGGCGGCGCGGCCGGTCGGCGCGGCCAGGGCCACCGTATGATCGAGCGCCTCGCCGATTTCGCAGATCGCCCGCACGATGGTCGTCTTGCCCGTGCCGGGGCCGCCGGTGATCACCGTCAACGGCCGCCGGAACGCGGCCAGCACCGCTTCCCGCTGCTCGGGCGACAGTTCGAGTCGCAGCCGTTTTTCCACCCAGGCGGCCGCTTCCCGTTCTTTGATGCGACGGAACCGGCTGGCGCCGCGTTCGATGTCGCGCAGGCGCCGCGCCAGGCGTTTTTCCGCCGCGGCCAGCGCCGGCGGCGAAAGCACGGGGTCGCCGTTCTGGGTTTCGCGCGTCAGCCGTCCGGCGGCGATGAGGCCCTCGACCTGCGGATCGATCCATTCCGGCGCCACGCCCAGCAGGCGCACCGCTCCCGCCACGGCGTCCGCGACCGACACCGCCGTGTTGCCGTCCGCGACCATTTCCTCGACCGCGTGCACCAACCCGCCGCGCAGCCGCGCCGGATCGTCGGGGGCGAAACCCAGTTGCCCGGCGATGCGGTCGGCGGTCAGAAAACCGATGCCGCGCACCCGGCCGGCGAGTTGGAACGGATCGCTTTTCATGATCGTCAGCGCCTCGGGGCCCAACTCCAGCAACAGGCGCGGCGCGAGTTGGCGGGATGCGCCGGCCTTTTGCAGGAGCAGCCCGATCTCGCGGCCGTCGCGCACCTTGCCCCAGGCCTCGACGACGGCGGCGGCTTTCTGCTTGCCGATGCCCGGCACTTCGCGCAGCCGCTTGGGCTGGCGATCGAGCACGTCGAAGGTCTTCAAGCCGAAATGCTTGACGATCGCCTCGGCCAGCGCGGGGCCGATGCCCTTGATCAATCCCGAGCCCAGGTAGCGGGCGATCGCCGCGGCGTCGTCGGGCCGGGTGGGTTCGTAGGAATCGACGCGGAATTGCCGGCCGTGGCGCGGATCGGTTTCCCAACGCCCTGCGGCGCGGATCGTTTCGCCCGGCGCCAATTGCGGAAAAACCCCGACCAACACGGCGTTGCCGCCGCCGGCCAGGGCGCAGTGGGCCACGGAATAGCCGGTTTCCTCGTTGCGATACACGAAGCGGCTGATCTGGCCCGCTAAATGTTGAGTTTCGTTCGTCATGGCTTGCGATTCGTTCTTTCCAAAGCCTAGTATATACGTTAATTTTATCTGGTGAGCCAACAAGGATGGTTGCATGACGACGACTCAGCTAAGTCAGGTCCTGAAACAGATCGAGCAATTGCCGACCTTGCCGTCCATCCTCAACCGGATCGTGGATATCACCTCGCAGGAAGACAGCAGCGCCGCCGACCTGCTCGAAGTGATCACCACCGATCAATCGCTGACCGCCAACGTTCTGCGTGTGGCCAACAGCCCGGTTTACGGCGTGCCGTACCGCATCGAATCGGCCCGCCAGGCCATCGTGCTGCTCGGCTTCGAGGAAGTGCGCAACATCGCCTTGTCGTCGTCGATCTTTAAAACCCTGACGCTCAAAGCCAATACCGGGCTCTTCGATCGCAACCTGTTTTGGCGGCACAGCCTGCTGGTCGCCACGCTGACGCGCGAACTCGGGCCGTGGTTCCCGAACCCGCGCTACAAGACAAGCCTGTTCACCGCCGGCCTGTTGCACGACGTGGGCAAGGTCGTGCTCGACCAATATTTCCCCGCCGAGTTCGCCGAAATCGTCGAAACCGTGCGCCAGGAACCCGACTCCCGGCCGTTGCAAATCGAGGAACGTTACCTCGGCGCCACCCACGCCTACGTGGGCAGCGTATTGCTCAAACGCTGGCAATTGCCGCCCTATCTGGTCGAGGCGGTGCAACACCACCATGCCCCCTGGGAGACCAAAACCGACCGGGAACTGGCGACGGTGCTCTACTACGCCAATCTGCTCGCCTGGTTGCTCGGCGTTCCCTCGTACATGGACGAACCGCTGACCGACCTGGATCAGTTCTTCGCGTCGCGCGATAAAAAGGCGCTGGAACAGGCCGGGCTTTTGATCGAGCGCAAGATGATCGAGAAAAAACTCGCCACCTATCAGGATCACCCGCAGAAGCTGGAACAGCTTTTCCAGCAAGCGGGAGAAATGTAGCGGCTCCGAAAGCGCTCGCCGAGCAGTAATTTAAGCAACCGCGCGGAATTTTCAGCGCACCGACGACGTTAAACGGACGGAATCGATCGTTCTGTCATCCCGGTTTTTATTTCCATTTCATTCGACCGCTTTTTCACGTCCGGCGATCGGTGTTGAAAATCATATGAAAGACCGATACTTACCGGATGTTTTGCCGCTCAGACTCCAACAAAAGGATATTTTCTTATTTAACGCTCCGTAAATTACTTATTATTGGTGTGATTTTTGCATGATATGTGCGTTGAATCCTGCAAATAGGAACCGACAATGCACAACAGCAACTACTATTTTCGTTTTGGCGGTTGGCTGATTCTGTTTTGTCTGTTGTCGGCGTCGCCCGCGTCGGCCGACCCTGATTGGCATGTCTCGCGCTTTTTCGCCGGAGCCGAAGTCGAACTGCCGCTCGGGCACGGCGCGGTCCACGACCCGGATACGGGCGAATATATTTTCCTCTTCGACCGCCCCGGGCTCTGGGCGGCGATTTGCGACGCCGAGGATGCCTGCGCGCTCGAGGAAATCGACGACGGCGTCGATTTGTACCAGGCCTATCTGTTCACCGACAATTCGGGCGTTTTCGGGGTCATCACCGAAGACTCGGACGCGCCGGTGGAAATCATTCGGCGAACCGGAGGCGGCTGGACCATCACGCCGCTGGACGAAACGGTGGATTGCTCGACCTTGTTGTCGGCGGCGCAACGGCCGAACCTCGAGCCGGCGCTGATGTGTCAGGACGCCAACGATGATTTCGTTTATCTTTACCAAGACGGCGACGCCTGGCGATCGGAGACCACCGACTGGCTCGATACGTGGCACATTCTCTCGCCCGATTCGTTGACCTTCACCCCCGACGGCGTGCCTCATGTCGCCGTCGCCGAACGGTCGCAACCGGGCGGCCAGACCGCTCATTATTGGCGCACCGCGGCAGGCAGTTGGAACCGGGAAACAATTCCCAGGCCGGACAGCGACTATTCCGAAGTCACCGTCATGATCACCGCCAACAGCGCCGGCGTTTTGTACACGGCGGCCAGCGATCACGACAGCGCCTATCTCATGCAGCGCGACGATAACGGATGGAATTGGTACGACTGGATCGTCACGCCGGAAGAATCCAGTAATGACTACGGGACCTACGTTCTCGATCTACAGCCCGGTAGCAGCGGCGAACCGGTCTGCGTTTACCAATATTATCCGAACGCCGATGAAAAAGATTACGACACCTACAATGGCGGTTCCGGCTGCCCCTCGATAACCGTCCCCTGGGCAATCGGTTTCATCACCTCGTCCAGCGTGGTGGTCGAGGACGGCTGCCACTCGCTGACCATGTCCGGCGACGCGACCGATTACAATCCGCCCTTGGTATATTCCAGTCCGTCCGAATCGTACGAACTCCTCCAATCCTTCTATCCGATAACTCTCGGAATAGCCGCCCGCGTCAGCGGCGACGAGATTCAAGCGATTTTAGCCATGCGCTACGCTCACCTGGGCAACGATGCCTATTTATTCACCGCCTATCGGCCGTTGGCGGATCATTGGGAAATCCTTCCGGAACTGGGAGGAACCTCCAGCTGGCCATATTCGCAAATGGGCATCGCGCTCAACGATGAAGGTTGGTTCTGGATCGAAGGTCAGACGAGTAAGGAGGCGCCGATGCTGTTCAATCGACTGAATTGGAACGGCGGCGTCATCGCGGAAACCTATCTCGTGGACAGCTATTCGGTGGTCTCGAGCGCGAATATCGCCGGCGTCGAGGATCTGGCCGTCACTTGGACGGACTATGATTTCACGAACAGCGAAGTGTACTTCGCCTGGCGCCGGCATGGCCAAGCGCTCGACACGCCGACCCTGATCGATACCGGTGCTTCCGAGGGGGCAGCCGCCATCTGCCCGGACGACAAGGCGCGGCTGGTGTATATTAAAAACAGCACGCTTCGTTACGCGGACGAAAATACCGGCTTCGTCAGCGAGGTGGTGGACGATACCAACGACCCCTATCATTACGCCGGCATTACCTGCGATACGGAAGGCCAGGTGCATCTGCTTTATTATACTTTGAATCCTTATGTCGTTTATTACGCGGAAAAAGAAGGTCCGTCGTGGGATATCCAAACGGTGGCGACTGGACATCAATTGTTGAAAGTGGCCGGTGACCAAAACGGTTTTCCATACTTCCTGACTTACAACGACACCGATAACGTCTTGGAATTGTATCACCTGGTGGACCAGAACTGGGAAACGACCACCTTGTCGACCGACGCCATGCCTTTTTATCCCAATTCCTACCAATACTCGCCGGCCCTTTGGGTTGAGGGCGAGGATCTCGTCGCCTGTTATCGCCTGCTCTCCAGTGACATCGAATGCCTCTCCACCAAGCCACTGGTCGCGCCGATCGGTGAAATCAGCGATGACGATGACGACGACGACGATGATGACGATGATAACGATAACGACGACAACGACGACAACGATGACAACGATGACAACGACGATAACGATGACAACGACACCGTCGATGACGATGACAATGACAACGACGATGATCTCTCGCCTACTCCATCATCCGGCGATGACAATGACGACGACGATGCTTGCGGTCGTTGAATAAAAATTCACCTCGGAATCGGGCCAGGGAAACGCCAGACCTGATGCGGTCCATTTGCCTTCAATTCTTTCTTTCCTTTTCCCTTGTTCTTCTCGCTTGCCATTCAATATTCCGCTTAATATAGTCCGACTGGGGAGAAAAAAGCTTGAATTCAACCGTAAAAACCTTCGAACAACACCCGGCGCAATCCTGCGGAGCGGATCGCCGATGAAAAATCGCCCGCGACGCGGTCTGGCCCGGCGGCTGCTAAAAGTCGCTTTTTTCGCCTTTTTATCTTTTATTCTCATCCTGTTCGGCGCCCTCCTGCTTTTCCCGCACGCCTGCGAAACGCGACTGCGCGAGCTGCTCTTCCGCCATTACATCATGCGCCCGGCCGTTCTCGCCGGTTGGGGTTCCCTCTTGACCCGCGCCGTGCCGATCGACGACGAACACCTGGCCGTCGGCCTGTCCACTTCCGTGCTCGCCCTGCGGAAAAGCGGTTCGACTTTCGAGGTTTGCGCGCAATTGAGCGATATCGGCATCGTTCATGACCTGGTGTTCGCCGACGGCGTTTTGTACGCGGCGGCGGGTATCGTCAACCTGGCCTGGTACGACTGGCGCGATCCCTGCGCCCCGAAAAAATTGGGCCAAACTCTATTTCGCGGCTACGGTTTCGGCATTCAAATCCGCGACGGCAAATTGTTTCTGGCCAATCGCGAGGGCGGCGTGGCGGCCTTTCGGTTGCGGTCCGACGGCACTCCCGTTTTGATCGGAGCCCGTTACGGCAACCTGAATCCGTTCGCAGACGAGGGCTCTGCCTGGATGACCAACGATGTCGCCACGTGGGGAACCGGCCTGGTCGCCGCCGACGGCAATCAGGGGCTGGTGACTTTTCGCCCGGACGGCGCGACGGGCCAGGACATCACGACCCGGTTCGCCGCCGAACTGACCGCGCCGAGCCGAACGCGGAACATCGATCCGCCGCCGCTGCGCCTCTTGGCCTATCAAGACCAGCTCTACGTCGCCATGCGCGAAAAAGGGGTCGCCGTATTCCATCGAAAAGCCGACGGCGGGGTGAGCCTGCTATCGTGGGCGCGGCCCGACGACGGCGAGGTGCTCGATTTGGAGATCGACGGTTCGCTGCTTTATATCCCGTCGTCGCATGGAAAAATCTATGTTTACGACCTGGCGGCCGATCCGATCGCGCTGACCGACCCGGTTCGCGTCTATTCCCTCGGCGAGGACAAGATCATTCTGGCGCTGGCGGTGCGGCCGCCGTACGTCTATGCCGTTTCCACCGGTGCGGGCCTCTTTCAATTCGCCTCGGATCGAACCGATCCGATCGCCTCCTGGCGGCCGCCCGACGAATTGCGCGGCGTGGCCCTCATCGACGACTACTACGTCGCGGCGCTGGGCAACGGCGGGCTGGCGGTCTATGCCGAAAGCGCGGACGGCTGGCGAAAGGTGTCCGCGATCACGCTGCCGTCGTTCGTCTTCGACGTCATGCCGCTGGGCGATCATCTCTTTGCCGCCGCCGGCGACCTCTCCGGCACCCACATTTTTTCATTGGGCGCGAACGGCGAGCTCCGGGAGCAGTTGGACATCCCCACCCCGGAACACGTCTTCGCCACCGCGTTTTCTCCGCCCGATCGCCTGGCGACCGCCAACGGCGTTTACGGCGTTTTGCTCTATCGCTTCGACCCGCGAGCCGACCCGCCGCGGTTTCAACCGCTACCGCAACCGACACCGGCGCCCGACCTTTACGGAATGGGGGTCAACGCCTGGCACGAGCAATTTATCGGCACCAATTTCAGCGGTCCGCTGCAACTGCTGCCGGTGGACGGCGCCGTATCGGCGCCAAGCGCGCCGACCCGCTGTCTGAAAGGCAACACCTCGCCGGACGGCCGGTTGTTTGCCCTGGCCTGCGGCGGCGACAAAATCCATCTGTATTCCGAACCGAAGACGGCGCCGCGCCTGATGATCCATTCGAGCGACGTCCTTTCACTACTGCCTGTGGATGATCTGCTCTTGGTCGGCGGTTTTCCGGATCGGCTGACGGTTTATCGCCGGACGGCCGAGGCGTTCAACCGGATCGCCGATTTTCGTTTGGCGGGTTTCCCGTATAAAATCACGGTCGACCATGACCGCTTTTTAATCGCGGCCGGAGCCGCCGGTCTTTACGAGTTGACCGAAAAAACCGGCCATTGGGAAACGCGGAAAATCTCCCTGCCCGGGTTCGCGGCGAGTGAAGGCAAGGCAATTCGATGAATACGGTGACCATCCACGAAATTTTCTTTTATTTCGCCTTTGCCTGGCCGCTGGCGGTGCTGTTTTCCTGGTTGCTCTTGCGGGCCGGAAGGCGTCCCGGCTTCTGGCCGATATTCGGCGCGATCCTGACGGGCCCGGCCGGCACCGTCTGGATTCTGGGCCGTTCCTTCCTCGACATCTGGAACAACCCGCCGGTCGAATTTTCGACCACGGCCCGCCGGATCGAACAGGATTCCACGCAACGCGTTTTGGCCTGGCTGTTATACGGCGGTCTGGTGGCCACCGCTTTGACCGGTCTGATCGTTTTTCTGCATCCCGGCTGGACCCGCTTCTATTTCGCGCTGATCAAAATTCATTCCTGGCTCGGCTACCTCATCTGGCCGGTGTTTTTCATTTACCTTTATCGGCACGTGCGCCACTACGCCTCGGTTTCCCTGGCCGTCCACTTTCTCTTGCTGGGCGGATTGCTGTCGGCGCTGATGCTGACGCTCAATTACGCGACTTTCGTCGAATGGTACCTCAACATTCCGATCTTCATCGCCTGCCTTTTCATCGGCCGGCGGATCGGCGACGGTCTCGGCGCGGAAGGCGATTCGCCGATGTATCGGGCCGGTATCGCGTTGACCGTCATCGTCACGCTGACTTTCGCTTCCGGCGCTTACCTCGCCGAGCCGTTCAATTCCTGGCTGAACAACAACATGGGCCTGTATGTGCTTTATATCCACGGCGAAATACCGATGCTGCTGCTGCCTCTGCTCGTCGGCCTGACGGCACGGCACGTCTGGCCGCAGTGGCGGATCGAACGGCCGGCGGCGGTGCGGCGGGCCATGCTGGCAATCGTCCTGCTGACGTTGTTCGGTCTGGCCGGGTTTTCGGTCTACGAAAACTGGAAATGGTTCGGTTACGACGCCGGGCAGCATTTCTGGCCGCCGTACTCGATCAACCGGCTGACCGAAAAAGCGCGCCGGAACAGCACCACCTATGTCACTTACAACGGCCCGCCGCCGGCGTCGGCGAAAGGGGCATTCCCCCGCGGCACGGAACGGCCCTTCGACGACTTCACCGTCTGCGGGCAGCCGGCTTGCCATCCGGACATCGTCGAGGATTGGCGCGGTTCGCCGCACCATTTCGCCGCGTCCAACGATTTTTTCGTCAAGGTCATCGAGCGCATGGCGGCGGAACTCGGCTCGGACGAATTGAATTACTTCTGCCTGAACTGCCATGCCCCGTCGCTGGTTTTGCACCCCGACCGGGAAAAAGGCATCACCATCGAGCAGTTGAAAAAAAGCGAGGGCGTCACCTGCAAATCCTGCCACCTGATGACCTACGGGGTCCGGACCGAGCGCCCCTGGGACGGCCTCTACGAAGTCCGCCCCGAATCGTATTATCCGGTTACCCTCGACGACCCGGATTACCTGAAGAAATGGGGCAGTTACATTCGCTGGGATTTGCGCCTGCACTTCCGCAACTACAGCATTCCCCACCTGTCTGTTTCGAGTGAAATCTGCTCGGGCTGCCACGTTTCGGCCATGCCGTCCTTCCTGACCGGCTTGCCGCACGACATGAAAGTGACCGATCTGCATACTTCGATGAAAAAATCCGAGTACGCCAAAAAGGGCGAAACCTGCGTCACATGTCACATGCCGTACCGGCGGATCGACGTGCGGAATTTCGACTACCCGGACCACCGGATTCCCGGGCTCAATGTCGGCCTGTCCCTGACGGTTTCCGGCGACAAGGAGACCATGAAGGCCGTCCATAAAATGGAAGACTTCACGCGACAACTGACGACCGGTCGCTATCCCTGGCCGGACGCGATGCCTTTCCTCGAACTGACGCTGGAAACACCGGCGCAAATTTCGCCCGGCGAGGCGCTGCGCTTTCTCGTGAAAACGAAAAACAGCCGCGTGGGCCATTATTTCCATGCTGGTCCGTCCTCGCTCAACGAGGTGTGGCTGGAAGCGATCATCACCGACCAGACCGGCCGGATCGTGTTTCACAGCGGCTCGCTGGACGAGGAGAACCGCCAGCTCGATCCCAACGCACACCGGTTGGGCGCGAAGGTGCTGGACCGCGACGGCAACGTCATCCGCGATTGCAGCATCTGGCGGGTCGGCGGTGTTCAGGGCGCGCGGCGGATCGATCCGCTCAAGACGGTGGAAGACGTCTATCAAGCCCCCATTCCCGTCGACGCCCGTGGTCCGCTGACGATCGTCGTCCGCTGGAACCATCGCCGGGCCAGCCAGGCGTTCGTCGATTGGGTCTACGGCGGGAAGGGACCGGCGTTCCCGATCGTTGAACTGATCACGGCCAGTAAAACCGTCGCGGTGGCCCCTTAGCAGTCTGTTGAAAAAGGCCGTCCTGGCCTTTTTCAACCGCGCTCAACAAAAAGCGTGGTTTTTCTTTCGCTTCATTTTCGGCAACTTCGGAAGTTACCGAAAATGGCGATCCATCCCTGGATCGCACGCCGGGTGTTTTTCAACACCCGGCTAGCCAGAACCGCCCGCGGGTAGGCGACCACCGGACTGAGAAACCGTCATCGCTTGACTTTTCCTCACATTATCGAATAGATTCGCCGCCTTGAAACAACCGTTCGGGACGGGCACCGGAACATGGTGCGCAAAGGAGGAACCCTTGGCTTTCGAATTTCCCAAACAATACAATCCGCTGGAAACCGAAGCGCGCTTGCGCCAAATGTGGGAAGAACAGGGCATTCACCGGTTCGACCCGAAAAGCGACAAACCGATTTTTTCGGTCGACACCCCGCCGCCTTACGTCAGTTCGGCGCACCTGCACGTCGGCCATGCGATGAGCTACAGCCAGGCCGAGTTCATCGTCCGGTTCAAGCGGATGAACGGCTTCAACGTCTTCTATCCGATGGGCTTCGACGACAACGGCCTGCCGACCGAGCGGTACGTCGAGACCAAATACAAGATCAACAAAGGCAAAATCACCCGGCCCGAGTTCGTCGAACTCTGCCTGAAGGAAACCAAGCTCGGCGCCGAAACCTACCGGCAACTGTGGGAAGCGCTGGCGATCAGCGTCGACTGGTCGCTCACCTACTCGACCATCGACCCGCGCAGCCGGCGCACCAGCCAGACGAGTTTTCTGGACCTTTACGAAAAAGGGCTGATCGAGCGGCGCAATGAGCCGATCCAGTATTGCTTTTCCTGCCAGACCAGCCTCGCCCAGGCCGACGTCGAAATCGAGGAAAAATCCAGCGCCCTGAACGACATCGTGTTTCTCGGCGAAAACGGCGAACGGCTGATCATCGCCACCACCCGGCCCGAGCTGCTGCCGGCTTGCGTCGCTTTGTACGTGAATCCGGAAGACGAACGCCACCAGGCGCTGATCGGCAAGACGGCGCGCGTGCCGCTGTTCAACTATTCCGTGCCGATCAAGACCAGCCCAGCCGTCGACATGAGCTACGGTACCGGCCTGATGATGGTCTGCACCTGGGGCGACAACGAGGACGTCATCAAGTGGAAACAGGACAACCTCGACACCCGCCTGCTCTTCGACGCGCACGGTCGCCTCAACGAGCTGGGCGGCGAATTCGCCGGAATGGCCATGGAGCCGGCGCGCAAGGCGATCATCGAAAAACTCAAGGCCGAGGGCCTGCTGCTCGGCAGCCAGCCGCTGGCGCACAACGTCGGCGTCCACGAACGCTGCGGCCACACCGTCGAGTTCTACCACAGCCCGCAATGGTTCATTAAAGTCCTGGGCCACCAGGACGAATACCTGCAACGCGGCGGCGAAGTGGGCTGGTACCCGCCGTTCATGAAGATCCGGCTGGACGACTGGATCAACGGCCTGAAGTGGGATTGGTGCATCAGCCGGCAGCGCTACTACGGCGTGCCGTTTCCGCTCTGGTACTGCCGCGAATGCCACGAACCGCTGATCGCGCCGCGTGAACTGCTGCCCGTCGATCCGACGCAGACCCCGCCCCCGGCCGGGACGAAATGCGCCCGCTGCGGCGGCGAAACCTTCGACGGCGAGCCCGACGTGATGGACACCTGGATGACCTCGTCGTTGACGCCGCTGATCAATTCGCGCTGGGCGTTCGCCGATCCGCTGCACCAGCGGATCTACCCGATGGACATCCGCGTCCAGGCGTTCGAGATCATCCGCACCTGGCTCTTCTACACCGTGGTGAAAAGCCATCACCACACCGGCACCCTGCCCTGGAAACACGTGATGATCAGCGGCTGGGGCCTCGACGAAAAGGGCAAGAAGATGTCGAAGCGGGCCGGCAATTTCGTCGACCCGATGGACGTCATCAAGAAGTACAGCGCCGACGCCCTGCGCTACTGGTCGGCCGGCGCCAACCTCGGTAGCGACCTGCGCTACACCGAGCGCGACGTGGCCGACGGCAAGCGCCTGATGAACAAGCTGTGGAACGCGATCCGCTTCATCTCGATGTACCTGCAGGACGCCGACGGCAACCGCCTCGATGTGAAGCCCGGCGCGCCGACCCCCGTGGATCGCTGGATCCTGTCGCGCTTCCACCAGGTGGTTCGGCAGACGACCCGCTACCTGGAGGAATACGAATACAGTCTGGCGCTCAAGACCGCCGAGCGGTTCTTCTTCGCCGAGTTCTGCGACAACTACCTGGAGATCATCAAGGAACGGTTCTGGAGCCCGGACCGCTTCGCGCCCGAGCAGGTGGAAGCCGCGCGGCATACGCTGCGGACGATCGGGCTGGGGGTGCTCAAACTCTTCGCGCCGTTCATCCCCTACATCACCGAGGAACTTTACCAGATCGTCTTCCGCGCCGACGAAGGCGCGCCGTCGCTGCACATTTCCGCCTGGCCGCAAGCCGACGAAGGCGCTATCGACGAAGCCGCCGACGAGCTGGGCCGGACGCTGGTCGCCATCCTCACCGGCGCGCGCCGCTGGAAAACGACCCAGGCCGTCCATCAGGGCCACCCGTTGCGCTCGATCCAGGTGACCTGTTCGGATCGCCAGCGCGAATTCCTGACGCCGGTGCTCGAGGATCTGCGCGCGGCGGCCCGCGCCGACGCGATCGGTTTCGCGCCGGCCGGCGAGGTGCCGACCGAGATGGAAGGCATCACCCTGGCGCTCGTGCTGGGTGAAAAAAAGCCGAAAGAAGCGAATTGACCGAAAAATGCGCTCAAGAAAACCGCGCAACTATCCGATTTCACTTCTTAACAGTCAATTGACTGCCTTTGAGCCGAAAAATGGGATACTCACTCCCCGCCGGGCACGGAAAGCCCGCCATCGGTTTCGCTTGCGACGGCAAACTGGATGATGCGACAATGAGCCGGGGAGAGAAAGGCTGTTTGCTTGGCCGAATTCAAGGTCCACCCGAAGTCCGGCCCGTGCCCGGTCTGCGGCGAACATTCGTTGCTCGGCTGCACGGTCGATCTGCCGGCCGATAAAATCGAGTACAACAGCTACTTCCTGCCGATCGCCCGCGGCGTCGAGTTCGATCCGGCGCCGCCCAGCAATCAGTTGATCTACTTCGACAACTATTTTTGCCCCGACGATCTGTTCACCTACAGCGGGCGCATCAACATCACCGAAACGTCCAAAGGGCCGAAGTACAATCTCGATCCCAACGTCTTTTACAAGATGTACGTCTACTTCAATCCGGATCGCGAAACGGCCATCGGGCGGCGGCTGGCCTTTTTCCTCGCCTCGTTGCGTTACGCCGGCTTCGATATCGAAAATATGCTGCCCCCGGCCGATCAGCCCGGCATCCGCCGCGAGGCGCTGGGCAAACTGCTCGCCCACCAGCTCGAAATGTGCTCCAAAACGAACTACGCCGAGGGCGAAGAGCCGCTCGATCCGCTGAAGGTCACCAAAATTTTCCGCACCATTAAAAAAGATTTCCAATGGAACCCGCTGTCGGCGGCAGGGCCGTTTTTCTACCAATCCTACGGCGTACTGGGCGCGGTGCTGGAACTGCAACTGGCCGATCTGCTCTACCTGCATCGCCGGACGCAGATGCGCGGCGCGACCCCGATCCCCTTCGACGAATTATACGAGGCGCTGTACCGTTACCGCCGTTTCTCGCAAGCCGAAAAATCGCTCGACGAGGACCTGGCCGGCAACATCCTCTTTCAATGCCTCAAGATGTCGGAAGTGTTCCGCGATACGCGCCGCATCCGTTGCCTGCTGGCCGCGCATTCGATCTGCGAATACCTGGTCAAGATCAAGTCGCGGGTCGGCGGCGACATCAACCGCAACCTCGACATCCTGGCGGCCAACCCCGACGTCATGTTTTATCTTTACGTCCGGCTGAGCCGCGACCTGGGGGTGGAAGGAGCCAACGAACAGGCCGTGTTGCGCCTGCTGGAACGGCGGCTGGGAATGATCGCCGATTACTCCATCCCGCACGCCTCGCAGGAATCGGCGCGCACCATGCGGATCGGCGGCTATCTGAAAAAATTTCTCGTCGAATTGCAGCCGGCGACATCCGCCGACACCAAATAAAAACGCGGCCCGCCGGCGGGCCGCGTTGCCTCGTCGATTGGTTAATTCGCTTACCAGAAAGCCACACCGCCCGGATTCGGCAAACTGACGTGGAACACCTCGGCGAACGGGTCTTCGCCCGCCAGCACGCGCACGACGCCGTTGCCTTGATCGCAGACGTAGACGCCGCCGTCGTCCGGATGCACGCCCAGGCCCTGAATCCAGAACGCGTCGGGAATCGGCAGCGGGTCGTCCGCTCCGTGCAACACCGTGTTGTCGGCGGTGTCGAAGACGTACACGCTGCCGGCCATCATCTCGCCGACGAAGGCCAGGCCGTTGCCGCCGATGCCGATCGTTCCCGGCGCCGTGCCCAGGTCGAAGGAATCCACGACCGTCAGCCCGCCGGATCCGATCTCGACGATCTGCCCGAACTGGTCGAAATAGTTGCCCGTGCAGACCACGTACAAGGTCACGCCGTCGAGCGCCGGCGCAAACCGGCTCGGGTTCACCTGCGGCAGGTCGAGCCGCGCCTGGATCTGCCCGGCTTCCGGATCGAAAACGATCACCTTGCCCGGATCGTAGGAGAAATCGTCGAGGTGGAAACCGGTGCAGGCGATGTACAGCAGGCCGCCCAGTTCCACGATGTCGCTCGGCGCGCAAGCGGCGTCCAGGTCGTAGTACGTCGGTTCGCCCAGGTCCTCGTCCGAATCGGTCAGTTCGACGGCGGCCAGGCGGTTGTCCAGATTGCCGGTCGTGTAGATCCAGTGCTTGAAATCCACCTTGACGGCGGCCGACGCCCAGGGGCTGTCCATTTCCAGCGTCCGGGACCGCACGCTTTTGTCGAACAGATCCACCACGACCACCTTTTCCAAACCCGTGGTCCCGACGCCCGCGTCGCCGGAATCGGTGAGCAGCAGATAGCCCTCGTAGAACTTGATGTCCTGAATCACCGCGCCGACCGAACCCTTGCCGGCGAGCAGATCCGCGACGCCGGTCTGGTTGCCACGGTCGACGGCGGTGACGACGCCGGCCAGGTTGTCGAACGAATAGGCGTCGGGGCCGACCAGCACGTAGGCGCTGTCGTGGTGATCGGTCAGCGTGGCGATCACCTCGGTCTGGCCGTTGGCCACGCCGGTGACGAGCCCCGTAGCGTTCACGGTGGCAATCGCCTCGTCGCCGATCGTCCAGGTGAAGCCGTCGGTGACGTCGACGCCGCCGATGATGCCGCTGGCGGTGTACTGGAAGCTCGTGCCGGCGGGGATCATCTCCGCGTTCGGCTCGACCCGGATTTCGTCCGCGTCGCCGGTGTCGTTGTCATCATTGTCGTCGTCGCCGCTGTCGTCGTCGCCCGGTGAAGCGTCGTCGTCATCGGGCGATCCGTCGTCGTCGCCGTTGCCGGAATCGTTGTCGTCGTCGTCGTCGCCGCAGCCGGCCGTCGAACACGACAGCGCCAGCAAGGCCAGCAACGCGACCAGACAAGCCCAGCGATCCACAAAACTCCTCATCGCATACCTCCAGAAAAAAATTGTGGAACGTTGAGCCGACCGGTTCGCAGGTTGGGCAGGATGGGAAACGGCCGGAAATGCCGCTCCCGACCTGGCTCTCACCCACGAAGAGCCGGAAGGCCACCAGGGCGATGCGCCAGGTTTCCTGACTCGGGACTCGTGGCGTTTTTCGCCGCCTTCCCAGGCCGTTGCCAAGTGGCGTCGTGGCGAAAAACTCGTCCCTTACAGTGGCGGGGCCGTGCCGGCTTCGCACCGGCTTCCCTCCGCGCATCGCGTCTCGAATGGGTTTTCTTTACCATGAAAAAAGGGAGGCAACAAGCAGAACCGGCGGGCCTGTATTAGCTTAGCGACTTTGTCCCCTGTAACTGCTTAGCGATTATGTCCCCCATGAAGAAGGACATGATTTCGATGACTCCCAAGGAGTTACAGCGGATGAGGTTGCTGGTCTGCGTCCTGGAGGGGCAGCTGCCC